>RFGE01000052.1 GCA_003696105.1 Deltaproteobacteria bacterium
GAGGGTCCGCGTAGTGGCGCTGGACAGCAACCATACCGATGAGCAACGGGTTCGCGCGAAAGTCATGTTGGACCTTCGGAAACACAAGAGTGCGGCGTTCGGTTTGCCCTATATGCGACCCGCTACGGGCGACAAGAATCTGGGCGGTAGCGCCCGCCACGCGTCGCCCGTCTGGATACACCTGGCACGGACACGGGAGGGTTGGGTGATGGTGCAGACGCTCGTCGATACGCGCCACACCATTGCCGACGCCGTCAAAACAGCGGGTGGCAAATTCCGATGGGAGGACGTCGAGGAGTATCTCTCGGAAGGAAAGGAGATCGGAACATGGCCGTAGCGGCGACGCAGCAACTTGCCGGCCTCGCTCTCGCCCTCGACAACCTCCCGCCGGTCACCGAGCTCATCGCCGACTGCCGGGCGGAGGCGGACGTCGTGCTGCCGCCGCTGCCGACCACCTCGCTGCGCGGCGCGCTGCTGCCGGCGCTGCGGGACCGCGCGCCCGCGTTGCTCGAGCATCCGGGCCGTCCGCTGGCGGGCGCGGGCGTCACCGATCGCGCTCCCGCTGCGCTCGTGCTCGCGCCCGACACCGCCGCGGTCGGCCGTCGCCGGTTCGAGCTGTCGGCCGGCGAACGGCTGGCGGTGCGGCTGGTGCTCATCGGCGAGCGCGCCGCGACGTGCGCCGACGCGGTCGTCGCGGCGCTGCGCGTCGCGCTCGCCGGCGGCATCGGCCGCGCGCGCGGCGGCGGCGGGCACGTGCCGTTTGCGCTGCGCGACGTGTCGCCGGCGCCCGCGCGCGCCGCGGCGCCGGCGCCCGCGCGCGCGCGCATCCAACTCGTGACGCCCGCGCGCATCGTCCACGGCGGCCGCGTGTGCGCGTCGCTCGACGGCGCCGCGCTCGTCGCGGCCGCGGTTCGCCGCGCCGACCTGCTGGCGCGCGTCCACGGCGGCGGCCGCCTCGTGCCGCCCGGGCGGGTGGAGCCGGCGATCGACACCCTCGGCGCGGCCATCGCGGTCGCGCCGGTGCGCCGCTACTCGAGCCGCCAGGGCCGCGCGATGACGTGGCCGGGGCTCATCGGTCACGTCGACGTCGGCGGCCCGGATCTTCCCGCGGCGTGGCCCGCGATCGAGTTCGCCGCGCGCGCCGGCATCGGCAAGGCGACCACGTTCGGCTTCGGGCGGCTGTCGGTGTCCGCCGCTCCCGACGCCGGCGCGGCGCCGTGACCGCGAGGTCCGCGCACGCGACCCGGCCCGTCGGGACGCCGGCGACCCGTGGCCGCCGGCGCGTCCGTCGCCGGCGGCGCTCTCCCGCATAAGGCCCTGAAATAGCCTGGAAAACGGCGATCGCCGGCGCGCGGCGTCCCCGCGGTGCGCGACAGTCGCCGGGTAGGAGCTTTCCGTACCGGGAGGAGGCCATGGGCATCTGGGGAGCCATCATCGGAGGTGCGATCGGCGGCGCGTTCGGCGGCGTCGGCGGCGCCGCGCTGGGGTTCTTCCTCGGCGCGAGCATCCGGCGGCCCGACGACGAGGAGCCCGACGCGTCCGATTCGTCGCCGCCGGACGACCGGCCGGCAACCTGGCCGCGCCCCGTGATGTCGTTCGCGTTCGGCTACACCGATAGCGACCACGGCCGGCTCGTGTTCATCGAGGCGTCGCCCGAGGTGCCCGCCGGCGCGCGGCTGCACCTCGTGGCCGCGTCGGCGCTGGACCACCGGCCGGTCGCGGGACGCGGCGAGTTCCGCGGCGACGGCGGCGTCTTCCAGATCGTGGTGCCGTGCGCCGGCGGTCGCACCGCGACCTGCTTCGTGCCGGCCGGCGCCGTCGCCGGCGGCGACGTCGTCCTCTCCGGCGTGATCACGCTGGACGGCGAGTGGATCGGCAAGACGTGGACCATCCGGTGGCCCGCCTTCCCGCAAGGCATCTACAGCCCCGTGCGCCGCGACTATCCGCTCGTGTTGCTCGCCAAACGGATCGCTGCCGCCGACGGCCTCACTCGTCCCGAGGTCGCCGCGATTCGCGAGCACTTCCGGCGCAAGTACCGCCTCGACCGCGCCGGCACCGACGTACTGCGGCGCATCCTGCACGCGCCGGCCGTGGATGGCGGCGGGTACCTCGCCCGCCTGTACCGGATCCACTACGGCGCGGCCTGGGACGATGCCCACGCCCGCGCCGCCATGGCGCTGCTCGTCTCCGTCGCCACCGCCGACGGTCCGGCGACGGCCGAGCAGCTCGCCCAGATCCGCGCCGCGGCGGACGCCCTCGAGACGGATTCGACGCCGTGGATCCGCGAGGCCGAACGCCGGCGGGCGCGCGCGAGCCGTAACGCCGGATCCAGCGGCGGGCGACGGGCGCGGACCGATTCCGCCGGCGACACCGGCGGACGCCGCCGAGCGGGACGCGCCGTCGACGTCGGCGCCGCCTATCGCATCCTCGGGTTGCCCGACGGCGCCGACCTCGCCGCGGTCAAGCGCGCGTACCGCATGCGCATCGTCGACTGCCATCCCGATCGGATGGCCAGCCTGTCGCGGACCGCGCAGCGCCGCGCGCACGCCCGCGCCGTCGAACTCAACCGCGCCTACGAAGTCCTGCGCGCCGCGCTGGGCGCCGCGCCGTGACGGCGCCCCGCGGCCCCGCCCCGCGACCGCCGCCGTCCGGCGACCGCCGCTTTCGCCTCCCCGGCAGGCACGCCCCGGCACGAGCAACTGTCGCCATGGCACGGCGCGGACTTCCTCGCGTTGATCCCCTCGGCGGGGAAAGGGGTCGGCCGACAACGCCCCTCGCCGTTCGATCGCCCGGCAATCCAGGTCTTAATCCCCTCGGCGGGGAAAGGGGTCGGCCGACCTACTACTGCGGCTACGACGTGTTCATTCCACGTGAGTCTTAATCCCCTCGGCGGGGAAAGGGGTCGGCCGACTGCACGGCCACCGGTCATTGGCGGCAATACACGTCAAGTCTTAATCCCCTCGGCGGGGAAAGGGGTCGGCCGACGGCGATCTTCAATCGGTGCCTCGACCGAGAGTAGCGTCTTAATCCCCTCGGCGGGGAAAGGGGTCGGCCGACACTACATGAGCCGCGCAAAGGTATTCGAGAATCCCTCCGGTCTTAATCCCCTCGGCGGGGAAAGGGGTCGGCCGAC
>RFGE01000053.1 GCA_003696105.1 Deltaproteobacteria bacterium
CCGGCCGCTTCCGCAATACGGTTCATCGGCGGCGGCGCGGATCAACCCGCGTGCGGGCTGCCGGCTGATCACTGCTCCGGCTCGCCGTCGCACACGACGCCGCGATTCTCGCGTTTGTAGGCTTGATACGTGCATGTCGTATCGGGCCCCGTATATTTCACAGTGCACCCCGTGTAGGAGCACTCGGCGGAAATGTCGACGTTCTCGACCACGTTCCATCGGATGATGTCGTCATCGAAGACCTCGTAGTGGTCGTCCGCTGTGGTCGTTTCTCCGGGACAGATGGTATCCGTCGTCAGAACACACGTTCCCGGTACGGTCATCGTCGTGTTTCCGCACATGCCGCCGCTTGCGTAGTCGCAGCAGTCCGTCCACACGTGGGGACCCGTGACTCCGTCTTTGTAGATCTGCAGGCCGTAGAGGGAGTCGTGGCCTTCGCCGCACCCGCACTCGGAAAACCATCCGGATACGGAGGTGCATTGACTCGACTCGGTCGTCGTGCAGCTGACACTGATGTCCCAGAATACGCCGTACGTGGTCTGCGGTTCCGGCTCGCGACCCGGGTTGTCGAGTTCGCAGGCGATCGTACACACAGCGGCTAGGGCAAGGGCCTTTTCGATGCGGTGGCGAATCATGACGCCGAGCGAGCGCAGGTTCCGTGCCAGGACGTAGGCACATGGAATTCGGAGCGCACGTGCTCCCTGACGGCAGCGATCCGCGGTGGGCGACGTGCAGCGCAGTCCGGGCGCGCCGCCGTCGCGTGAATCCACGCGACGGCGTGGTCGGGCGCGCCAAGGCCGACGATCGGCGGCGGGCCGCCGGTGGCGTCGATCGGCGCCCATTCAATATCGGACCTCGCCGGCCAACGCGATTCGATTGTCGGGCTTGGACAGGCAGCCGCGTCGTCGACGACCGCGCTGCCGCAGGCGAAAGGGGGCGAGGCGAACGCCATGCGTGCGCCGCACGGTCTGGTGCAGGCGGCGGCGTAGTGGGGACGGCACCACGGGTCGGGCGTCTCCATGCCCGGCGGGCCGTGCAGGCCTTGGATGACGTCACCGCCGGGTTCCGACCAAAGCAGATGGACGCGAACAGCCGCGGGGTGCTCACGGCGTAGTCGCGGATCTCGGCGACGTGCGCTCGATCGCGTCGCGCGGGTAGGAGTCCGGATCGAACAGGTTGTGGTGGCCGTTGAAGCCGATCGGGATGAACGGGGCGCCGTCGACGGTGACGAAGTAGTGCCCGGTCCAGGCGACGGCGACGAACGGCGGGCGGGCGCCGCGTCGGCTGCGGACGTCGCGTCGGCGCCGCCGCCGGCATCGCGGTGCCGGGCGCCGCGTCGCGACCGGCGGCTGCGGCACGGCCGCGCTACGGCGCCGCGACGCGCAGGGGAGTGTGGCGCGCGAGTAGGTCGAAGTCTGCGTCGGCGTGAAGCACGGCGGTGCGCTCGCGGATGGCGACGGCGGCGATCAGGCAGTCGATCAGCTTGCGGACGGTCTCCCCGTTGCGGCGGCAGGTGCGAAACAGGGCCGCAGCCGCCTCGTAGTCTCCGGAATTCGTGGCCAGCACGGTGGCCCGCGCGAGCAGACGGCGAAGCGATTGCAAGTGAGCATCGTCTCGCGCACCGGCGAGCACCTCCATTCGAATCGGATCGCAGGTGGCGATGCGTCCGGCGAGCAACGCGTCGACGCGCTCGCAGACCGGGCTGCCGGTATCGCGCAGGAACTCGATCCAGGCGGACGTGTCGATCAGGATCATCCCGCGCGACTCCGCCGCATGACGTCGAGGTCTCCCTCCCACCCCGAACCGCGCAGCTCCCGGGCCTGTTCGGTCGTGAGCGGTTCGGCGGCCAGGGTGCGCAGGGCGAAGTTGACCGCCTCGCGCTTGGACTTGAATCCATAGCGCTGCATGACCATCCGACATGCCTTCTCGTCGATGTCGATGTTGGTGCGCGCCATACACCTACTATACACCAACCATGCATACGCGGCCCTGCCGGCGTTGACGACGTCGGGGTAAGCCGCCGGCCGGGTGACGGATGAGGTGTACGTTCTCCGCACAGGTCGTCGTGCGGTGCCCGCACGGCGGAGTGGCGGCTCCCAGGGCATGGCGTGGCCGATCGCGGAGTTGAGCCGCAACGACGCTGGCGCGGACTTTGCTGGGGTTCGATCGCGTGCGCCGTCTGTTCTCGATTGTCCTCGCCGTCACTGCCTTGCCTACCGCCGCCGCCGCGCAAGAAACCCTGCGGGTGTCGTTCGACACGACGCCGGCCGGCGGCAACTACGCTCCGAAGAACGTGCTCGCGGTGTGGATCGAAGACAGCGGCGGCAACTTCGTCCGCACCATCGGGCGGTGGGCCGACCGCCGGATCGACCACCTCGTCGCGTGGTCGGCGGCGTCGGGGCAGGACGTGGACGCGGTGTCGGGCGCGACGCGGGTCGACCACAGCCAGCGGATCGAGGTGACGTGGGACATGGTCGACTTCAACGGGATGCCTGTGCCCAACGGCACGTACACGATCCGCATGGAGCTCGCCGATCGCAACTCGACGTCGCCGGACCAGAACAACCAGGGGACGTTCACGTTCGTGCGCGACGGGCAGCCGAGCACGCAGAACGTCGCGGGCGGCGGGTTCGAGAACGTGGTGATCGACTACACCGGCGTCGACACGGCGCTGTGCGGCAACGGCACCCTCGACGAGGGCGAGACCTGCGATCCGATCGACAGTTGCCCGACGACCTGTCCGGACTCGGGCGACGAGTGCATGGTCAACACGCTGGTCGGCAGCGCCGACACGTGCACAGCCGAGTGCGTGGCGATGCCGGCCGACGACTGCCCCGG
>RFGE01000054.1 GCA_003696105.1 Deltaproteobacteria bacterium
GGCCGCGCCGCCGCGCCTTCGTCCCCGCGCCCGCCGGCCGAGCCGC
Organism: Deltaproteobacteria bacterium; assembly: GCA_003696105.1. NCBI lineage: Bacteria > Pseudomonadati > Myxococcota > Myxococcia > Deltaproteobacteria bacterium. The sequence continues at coordinate 47 of RFGE01000054.1, forward strand.
GCCGCCGCCGCGCCTCCGTTCGCGCGCGCGCCGGCCGGGCCGCGCCGCCGCCGCGCCTTCGCCCCCACGCGTGCCCGCCGGGCCGCGCCGCCGCCCGCGGCGCGACGCGCGCACCGGATCGCGCCGCCGTGGCATCCTAACGACAGCTCCTCGTGGTCTGGCTCCTCGTCGCGCTCGCGAGCGCCGCCGCGCTCGCCACCGCCGGAGTGCTCCTGCTCGGCCGGGGCGACGGCATCCCTCGCGGACGGCTCGGCCGGCTCGCACGGCTCGGCCGGCTGTCGGCGCGGCTGTCGACGAGCTGGCTCGGCGCCACCGTGCGGCGCGCGTTCGCCGGCGCGACCGCGCGCGCACGCTACGCCGAACAGCGGCGGCGCCGCGACGCGGCGGCCATCGCGGACACGATGGGGCAGATGAAGGGCGCGCTGATGAAGCTCGGCCAGATGTTGTCCTTCGTGTCGGACGACATCCCGCCGGAGTACCGCGCCGCGCTCGCATCGTTGCAGACGCAAGCGCCTGCCGTCGACTTCGCCGTCGTCCGCGACGTCGCCGAGCGAGAGCTGGGCAAACCGCTCGAGCGCGCGTTCGCGCGCTTCGACGAGCGCCCGCTGGCGGCCGCGTCGATCGGCCAGGTCCACCGCGCGCGCCTGCCGGACGGGCGTTACGTTGCCGTCAAGGTCCAGTACCCGGGCGTCGCGGACGCGATCCGGGCGGACCTGGCGAACGTGGGCGTCCTCTACCGGATCGTCGGCCTGATGTACCCGGCCCTCGAACCGGGGCCGATCGTCGACGAGCTGCGCGCGCGCATCGGCGAGGAACTCGACTATGCACTCGAAGCGCGCAACCAGCGCGCGTTCTGCGACCTGTACCGCGACCATCCATTCATTCGCATCCCGGAGGTCATCGACGCGTACAGCACATCGCGGGTGCTGACCGCCGAGCTGGTCGCCGGCGAACGGTTCGACGACGTGGTCGGCGCGCCGCAGGCCGAACGCGATCGCTACGGCGAGATGCTCTACCGGTTCGCGTTCGGGTCGATCCTGCGCTGGGGCGTGTTCAACGGCGATCCCCATCCGGGCAACTACCTGTTCCAGGGAGACCGCATCGCATTCGTCGACTTCGGGTGCGTCAAGTACTTCCCGGAAGCGATGCTCGCCCGCTGGCAGGGACTGATGGAGGCGCACTTTGCCGGCGACCGCGCGGAATTCCGCGCCCGCGCGGTGGACCTGGGGTTCTTGCGGGCGGACGCGCCGATCGACGCCGGCGTGCTGTACGACTACTTCGGCTACTTCTACGAGCCGTTTCGCGAGGATCGCCCGTTTCGGTTCACGCCCGAGTACACGGCCCGGTCGCTCGGGATGGTGTTCAAACCCGAGGGTCGGTTCGCGAACGTCACCAAGCACACGAACATGCCGCGCGACTTCGTGTTCGCGAACCGGATCCAGTGGGGCGTGTACTCGATCTTGGCGAAGCTGCGCGCGCAAGCCAACTGGCACCGCATCTTGCGCGAGTACCTGTACGGCGACGCGCCGGCGACCGACCTGGGCCGCGCCGACGCCGCGCATCACCACGCCTGGTGCGCCGCGCGCGGGCTGCCCGCGGACGCGCCCCTCGTGCTGCGGCCGGACGGGCCGCGCCGCCGCGTCCCGGCCGCCGCGGCCAACTGATGCCGGCGGGCATCGGTGCGTGCCGGAACCTGTTAGTGGCGACTGCCGGGGCGACTCCGTACACTTGCCAGCGTACGCGCCGGCGCGCGGCGCGACCTGCCACACACGAGGAGCGCAATGTCCCGTACCCCCATGGCCCTGGCTCGCACCGCCGCGTTCGTCGCGTCGCTGGCCGCCTGCGCCGTCGACGGCGCCGACTACGGCTCGACCGGCGCGCCGATCCTCGGCGGCCAGTCCGGATCCGTCGGCCAGTTCCCGACGACCGTCGCCCTGTTCAACGGCGGCCTGTGCACCGGCACGCTGGTCGCGCCCGACTGGGTGCTGACCGCCGCGCACTGCGTCACGCCGTCGCTGCTCGGCGCCAGCTCCCAACAACAGGTCACCGACCAGACGACCATCATCCTCGATGCGACCTCGGTGTTCAGCGGCGGACGCCAGCTTCGGGCAGCCGACACGATCCCGCACCCCGGATTCAACGTCAACGCGCTCGGCGACAACGACATCGGCCTGGTGCGGCTGGCCGAGCCGGTGACCGATCGGGACCCGACACCGATCAACCGAATCGCCGCCGACGCGCCCGCCGGCATCCAGGTGCGGCAGGTCGGCTACGGCATGACGCAAGCCGGCAACCAGCAGTCGGCCGGTACCCTCAACTGGGTCGACAAGACGACCACGTCGTGCGCGCCGATGGGCCTGTCGGACGCGAACTTGCTGTGCTTCGCGCAAACCGACGGCAAGGGCAAGTGCAGCGGCGACAGCGGCGGACCGTCGTACGCGACGATCGGCGGCGTCGAGCGCGTCGTCGGCGTGACGTCGTTTGGCGACCAGAACTGCGCGGAGTTCGGCGCCGACACCCGCGTCGATGCGGAGTTGGACTTCCTGTTCGAGCACGCGCCCGAGCTGCAGTGCCAGGCCGACGGCGACTGCAACGACGCGTGCGGCACGGGCCAGCTGCCGGCCGACCCCGACTGCCCGCTGTGCGGCAGCGACAGCGACTGCGCCGACGGTGAGATCTGCAACGACGACGGCCACTGCGAGCCGGAGCCGTTTTCGCCCGGCGGCCTCGGCTCGCCGTGTGAAAACGCATCGGACTGCGCGTCGGGGCTGTGCGCGCAGGGTCCCGACGGCGGCCAGTGCACGGACCTGTGCCAACCCGACGGGAACAGCTGCCCCGACGGGTTCGAGTGCACGCCGGCGGGCGACACCGACGTGTGCTGGCCCGGCGCAGACGACGGCGGCGGTGGCTGTGCGGTCGGCGGCGCGGCGACGCAGGCGTGGTGGCTCGCCCTGTGCGCGCTCGTGGCGCTCGGCCGGCGGCGCCGCCGCGCATAGTGCACCCGCCCCGCAGGGCGACGGCGCGAGCCCGCCTTGCTGCCGGTCGGGGCGCGCGTGCGCCGGGGGCGCGCGGTCACGGCAGGTCGTAGCGCACCGCCGCGCCCAGTTGCACGGCCGCGCCGGCGACCGGCACCTCGCCGGCCACGACCCGGTACGCCGACAGCTCCGGCGCCACGCGCCAGCGCGCGCCGAGCCGCGCTTCGGCGCCGGCGAACCCGCCGAGCCACAGCCCCTGCGCGTGGCCGCCGGTGCGCGGCCAGAACAGGCCCCAGCCCGCCAGCGGCCCGACCGACACCGACCACCGCCGCGACAGCGGCCGGCTCGCGATGCCGGCCGCGCCCGCGAACAGGTGGATCGCGTCCACCGTGCCGGGGGTGTTCGCCGTGCGCGCGGCGGCGAGCGACGGCGCCACCGCCCACGACCAGCGGCCGCGCGCCACTCGCCAGGTCGCGTCGACCTGCGCGCCGGCGACGAACAACTTCGCGCCGACATCGACGTGCGGCGCGACGCCGCGGCGCGCCCACAGCTCCACGTGACCGATCGGCAGCTTGCCGTCCTGCTCGAAGTCGCGCATGGCGCCCACGCCGAGTGCGCCGCCGACCTGCCAGCGCCCGGGCGGCACCGGGTCGGCCGTTCGGTACACCGTGGTCGACGGACAGCCGGCCACGAACCCGGCGACCGCCGCCGCCGCGACCGCGCGCGCCGCGAGGTCAGCGCGCCTTCGGGTGCGCATCGAAAAACTCCACGATCAGGTCGTCCGCATCGAAGTCTCGCGTGACCGGGCCGACGCGATCCGCGCTGACGTACTGCCAGCCGCCCGGCCACGTGTGGCCGCCACCGTCGACGCGCACCAGTTCCACCGCGACCGCGCACCCCTGCCAGCGCACGCGCACCGAGGTCATGCCGTCGTCGGCCGTATCGGGCAACGGTTCCTCGGAAAAGGTGTCGGAGCAACCGTTTCGCGCACGCGCGCCGGCGAGCGTGTCGTCGACGCCGACCTTGCGCTTGCCATCCTTTTGCGCGCACGCCGCGGTCCCACCGCCGTACGCCCAGCACGGATCGGCCGTGCCGTGGATGTGCAACACGGCGACGCCGCCCGCGCACGCGCCCCCGGCCGCCGCGAACTGGTTGCCGCCGCCGACCGGCGCGATCGCCGCGAGCCGCTCGGGCCGTTCGCACGCGAGCCGGTAGACCATCGCCGCACCGTTGGAGATGCCGGTCGCGTACACGCGCGCCGCATCGATCGGCAGGATGCGCGCCAGCTCGGCGTGCAGGTCGTCGAAGTAGCCGACGTCGTCGGAGCCGGACGCGCAGGCGGCGCCGCTGGTGCACTGCCAATCGCCCGCGCCGCCGCCCGCGTTCCACGTGCGCAGGTTGCGCAGCGGCCGCGTGCCGACACCGTCGGGCTGGACGACCGCGTAGCCGGCCGCCAGCGCCTTGGCTCGCAGGCACGCCGGATCGCCGGCATCGCCGCCGGGGCACGTGAGCCGGTCCGCGCCGGTGCGGTTGCCGCCGCCACCGTGCAGCTCGAACACGATCGGCAGCGGCGACGCGCCGTCCCAGGCCGCCGGCACAGCGAGCGAAAACGCGCGGTCGAGGTAGCCCGGCATCGGGCACACCCGCTCGTCGCCCGGCGCGGCGTCGTCGCAGCGGTCGTACGGAAAGTCGCAGCCGCCCGCGACGAACGCGGCCAGCGTCGCGGCGATCGAGCATCCCGCCCGCGCGGCCCGTCGCATTCCGCTAGCCGACCGGGCGCGTCCCGGGCGCATATTTCAGCACGCGCACCCGCTCCATGGTGACCAGGCCTTCGTCGACCATCTCGTCGAGGATGGCGGTGAGTTGGTCCATCCGCGCCTCCGAGTCGACGACCTCGATGACCACCGGCAGATCCTCAGACAGCCGCAGGATCTGCGCCGTGTGCAGCACGCTGCGCGCGCCGAACCCCGCGACACCGCGAAACACGGTCGCGCCGGCGAAGCCCTCTTTGCGCAGCCGTTCGACCAGCGCAATGTGAAGTGGTTGCCGATGCCACCGATCCGACTCGCCGATGAAGATCCGCACGAGCAGTTGTTCGCCGTCGAGTACCCGCATGTTGCCTCCGCCGATCGCGTCACCCGCCGAGCAGCCACCGCGCGACCGCCCAGCCCGCCATGCTCGCGGCCAGGCAGCCGACCACGGTCCCGGCGACGTTGGCCGCCGCGACCGCCCACGCCCCGTCCTGCACGTAGCGCAGCGTCTCGTAGCTGAACGTCGAGTAGGTGGTAAAGCCGCCCATCGCGCCGGTCGTGAGCGCGAGGCGCGCATTGGGCGACAGCGACGTGTGCGTCGCCGCGTACATCAGCGCGGCCAGCACGAACGACCCGATCGCGTTGACCGCGAGCGTCCCGTAGGGGAACCCCGCGCCGAGCGCGCGCTGGATCCAGCCGGACAGCAGGTAGCGAGCGCCGCCGCCGACTCCGCTGCCGAAGCACACCCAGGCCAGGCGCTCCACGGTCACCTCGTTGCGCGCGTCCACGCGCACGCGAACGCGGATGTCGTGCCGTCCGACACGCCCGCACTGTATCACGCGGTCACCGCGCGCGGCGCGCAGCGCGGTGTGCCCGCCAGTCGCCGCTCGCGATCCGCGGCGCGCCGGCGGCCTGCGCCGCATCGAGCAGATAGGTCAACGCACGCTCGCCGCCCTCCAGGTCGACCGGTTCGCGCCGGTAGAACTCCGGGTGTCCCTCGAGTCGGTCGAGCGCCGCCAGCGTGCCGGCGTCCACCTCGTAGACCTCGCCGACCACCGCGGTCGCCCCGCCCGCGACCATCGCCGGGAACGCGCCGAGGTCGACCAGCTCGAACTCCGGCCGGGTCCGAGCGGCGCCCGCGTGCCGGGCGCGCGACAGCAGCGCGTGGTTCGGCTCGCCGGCCAGCAGCGTGCCATACACGAACACGCGGAATCGCTCCGGTCCGTCGCGCATGGCATCATTGTAATGACGCGCTCGCGGAGCGCCCACCCCTTCGCGTGGAGATGCACATGAACCACGTCACCGTTCGCGGCGGTTCCAGCGGATTCGCTCAAGACATCACCGTCGGCCCCCACCACCTCAAGGCCGACGAGCCCGTCGACCTCGGCGGCACCGACACCGGGCCGTCGCCCTACGACCTGCTGCTCGCCGCGCTCGGCGCGTGCACGTCGATGACGCTGCGCATGTACGCCGATCGCAAGGGCTGGCCGCTCGCCGGCGTCACCGTGACGCTCCGCCACGAGAAGATCCACGCGCGCGACTGCGCCGACTGCGAGACCAAGGTCGGCCGCATCGACCGGATCGAGCGCGTCATCGCGCTCGACGGCGACCTCGACGCCGACCAGCGCGAGCGACTGCTCGAGATCGCCGACAAGTGTCCGGTCCATCGCACGCTGCTGTCGGAGATTCGCATCGACACGCGACTCGCGTAGCCCGCGACGGCCTTTGCCGCCGGCGCGGCCCTGAACGCGCACGGATGGACCGCGCCGGTGACGGCGCCCCGGCGCCGCCGCGCGCGGGTCCGAGCCGGCATCGGCCCTGGCCCGGCGCCGCGGACCTCTTTACACTGGCGTCATGCCGCGGGCCGCACCGGGAGAGGTCGTAGGACGCGCCCGCTATCAGATCCTGCGACGGCTCGGCTCCGGCGCGATGGGAGTCGTCTACGAGGCGTTCGATCGCGAGCGCGGCGTTCCGGTCGCCGTCAAGATGCTCCGGCGCCTCGCCGGCGATCGGTTGCTGCGATTCAAGACGGAGTTCCGGGCGCTGCAAGACATCGCCCACCCGAACCTCGTCACACTCGGCGAGCTGTTCGAGGACGGCGGCCGCTGGTTCTTCACCATGGAACGGGTCGATGGCGTGCCGTTCCTCGACTACGTGCGCCCCGGCGAGGCCGGCGCCGCCTCGGCCCGCGCCGTCTCCGGCGGCGACCGCGCGCACCGCAGCGTGCAGCCGGCGCCGCCCGGCGCCGCGATCGCGCGGCCGAACGGCGCGGCGTGGCACGAGCGCCGGCTGCGCGGCAGCCTCGCCCAGATCGTCGATGGACTCGGCGCCCTGCACGCCGCCGGCAAGGTCCACCGCGATCTCAAGCCGTCCAACGTTCGCATCACGCCGGAGGGCCGCGCGGTGGTCCTGGACTTCGGCCTCGTCGCCGACGTGTCGCCCGGAGCACCCCACGGCGACCGGCAGGTCGTCGGCACGGCGGAGTACATGGCGCCGGAGCAGGCTGCATCCCGGCCGGTGAGCCCCGCGTCCGACTGGTACGCGCTGGGGGTCATGCTGTACGAGGCCCTCACCGGAACGCCGCCGCTTACGGGCCCGCCGCTGTCGGTGTTGCTGCGCAAACAGACCGAGGACCCGCCGCCGCCGCGGGCGCTCGCGGCCGGGGCACCGCCCGACCTCGACGCCCTGTGCTCGGCGCTGCTCGCGCGCGACCCGGACGCGCGCCCCGGAGCGGCGGACATCGCGCGCTGCCTGCGCACCGCGCGTCCGGCCGCGCCGCGCGAGCGCCGCACCATGGACGTGCCGTTCGTCGGCCGCGACGCCGAACGGGCCGAACTCGCCGCAGCCCTCGAGCGCGTCGCCGCCGGCGGTACCGAAGCGGTCGTCGTCGTCGGCGAAACCGGCGTGGGCAAGACGGCGCTCGCCAAGCAGTTCTGCATCGACGCGCAGCGACGGGGTGCTCTCGTCTTGTTCGGCCGCTGTTTCGAACGCGAGACCGTGCCGTTCAAAGGAATCGACGGCGTCATCGACGCGGTGTTCGGACACCTGCGCGAACTCGACGACGATGCCGCGTCGCTTGTGTTGCCGCGCGAGGTGGACGTGCTCGCGCAGACCTTTCCGGTGCTCGGGCAGATCGAAGCGGTCGCGAAGCGACTGGTCGCGGCGGAGTCGGCGGCGACCGACCGCGCGATCGACCCGGGCGCCGGCGCGCCGTCGTCGGCCGCCCTGCGCGCGGCGATCGACCCGGTCGAGCGGCGCATGCGGCTGTTTCGCGCGGTCAGAGACCTGTTCGCGCGCCTGTCGGCCGACCGGCCGGTCGTGGTCGCGATCGACGACCTGCACTGGGCGGACGCCGACAGCCTGCGCCTGCTGGGCGAGGTGTTGCGACCACCTCGCGCGCCGCGGGTGCTGGTGGTGGCCACCTCGCGCCCGCCACCGCCCGGCGCCGATGCGCTGCCCGTGCGGATGCGCGAGCTGCGCGTCACGGGGCTGGCGCCCGGCGACGCGCGCGAGCTGGTCGACCGGATCCTCGGCGGTCGCCGGTCGCCCGCAATCCGCGACCGGATCGCCGCAGAGACCGCCGGCCACCCGCTGTTCATCGCGGAACTCGCGCACCACTTCGCCCACGCCGCACCGGACGCGCCGCCCGCCGTCGACCTCGACCAGGCCGTCGCGGCGCGCGTCGCCCGGCTCGAGCCGGCGGCGCGTGACGTGCTGATCGGCGTGGCGCTCGCGGGGGCGCCGCTTTCGCAAGCCGTCGTCGAAGCGGCGGCGCGCATCGACGCGGCCACGTGTTCCCGCGCCGTCGAGACGCTGCGCGCGCAGCGGCTGGTGTCCACCTCCGGCAGTCGCCGCGGCGACACGGTCGAGCCGTACCACGACCGCATTCGCCAGTCGGTCGTCCACCGGCTCGATGCGGATGCGCGCGCGGCGTGGCACCGCCGCCTCGCAAGCGCGCTCGCTGCGGCCCGCGCGCCTCGCCACGACGAGGTGATGCACCACAGCCTTCGCGGCGGGGACCTCGCCCGCGCGCGCGAACACGCGATCCTCGCGGCCGGCGACGCGCGTCGGGCGCTCGCCTTCGAGCGCGAGGCGGCCCTGTGGCGGATCGCGCTCGACCTGAGCGCGGATGCCGGCGCGAGCGACCGCGCCCGCATGCTGGTGCGCCTCGCCGACGCACTCGTCCACGCGGGGCGCGCCGGCGACGCGGCCGATGCCTTCGTCGAGGCCGCGTCGCACTGCGCGGGCGACGAGGCGGCCGACCTCGAGCGGCGCGCCGCCGAGCAACTGCTGCGGTGCGGCCGCATGACCGAGGGCTACGCGCTGTTGCGCCGCATCGTTCGACGCGAGGGGCTGCCGTTTCCCGACACGCCGCGACGCGCGCTGTGGTCGCTCGTCGGCCAGCGCCTCCGCCTGCGCGCGCGCGGGCTGTCGTTCCGCGAGCGAAGCGAGGCGGACGCGGATCCGTCGCTGCTGCGCCGCGCCGACCTGTGCTGGAGCGCCGCCGCCGGCCTGAGCTTCGTCGACTCGATCCGCGGCGCCGGGTACCAGGCGCGGCAGCTTCGCCTGGCGCTCGCGGCGGGCGAGCCGTATCGGGTCGCACGCGGCCTCGCGCTCGAAGCCGGATTCGTCGCCAACACCGGCGGCACATCGCTCGGCCGCGCGCGCTCGCTCGCGGACCGCGCGTTGGCGCTCGCGCTGCGCACGGGCCGCCCCGACGCGATCGCCACGGCCGAGGGCGCGATCGCCACCGTCCTGTTCCACGCCGGATGCTGGCGCGAAAGTCGCAATCACGTCGACAGCGCGCTCGCTCGCTTTCGCGACGAGTGCACGGGCGTCGAAAAGGAACTCATCGCGATGCAACTCCTGCATCTGTCGTGCACGGCGATGCTTGGCGAAGTGGATGTGCTCGCCGAGCGCCTTCCCGACGCCCTCCGGCACGGGCGCGAACGCGGCGATCGGTTCGCGACCACGTCGTTCGCCACCGGTCTGGGCAATCTCGCGTGGCTGGCCGCCGGCGATCCGGCCGAGGCGCGCCGCCAGGCCGACGACGCGATCGCCCCGTGGCCGGAGGAGCCGTTCGTCATCCAGCACGCGCTCGACCTGCTCGCGCAGGTGAACATCGACCTGTACGAGGGACGCGCGGACGCGGCATGGCGCCGCGTGCAGCAGCGCTGGCCGGCGCTCGCGCGCTCGCTGCTGCTGCGCGCGGCGGTCCTGCGCGGCTTGCTCGTCCACGCCCGCGCGCGGGCCGCGCTGTCATCCGCCGCGCGTCGCGGCGCCGGCGCCGCCGACGGCCTGCGCGCGGCGTCGCGCGACGCGCGCACCGTCGCCCGGGTCGGCGCGCCGTGGGCCACCGGCGCAGCCGGGCTGGTGCGCGCGGGCATCGCGTACGTGCGCGGCGACCTCGACGCGGCCGTACGCCAGCTGACCGGCGCGATCGCCGATCTCGATGCCGCGGACACGCTGCTGTTCGCGCACCTCGCGCGCCGCCGGCTCGGCGAACTCGTCGGCGGCGACGCCGGGCGCGCCGAGATCGCGCGCGCGGACGCATGGCTCGCGCGCCACCGCGTCGCCGACGCCGGCGGGATGGCGCGCGCGCTGGTGCCGGGGATCTGCGCGTAGCCGCGGCGCGGGCGCCGCCGGCGGGGCCCGCGCCGGCTGCTTGCGCGCCGCCGGCGGGCGCGCCACATTGGCCGCGTGCGCTACGAAGGTCGCATCTTCCGGCCGCCGAGCGAGGCTGACGCCTACATCTTGCAGGCGACGATCGGTTGCTCATGGAACAATTGCACCTACTGCGACATGTACCGCGACAAGGCGTTCCGCGTGCGCGACCTCGACGAGGTGCTCACGGACGTGCGGGCGGCCAAACTCGCCTACGGGCCGGACGTGGAAAAGGTGTTCGTCGCCGACGGCGACGCGCTGGTCATGGACGTGGACCATTGGGAGACGATCCTGGCCGCGTGCCGCGACGCGTTTCCGCGGCTGCGCCGGGTGAGCGCCTACGCCACCGCGATGAACCTGCTCGACAAGTCGGTCGACGACCTGGTGCGCCTGCGCGCCGCCGGACTGTCGCTGCTGTACATCGGGCCGGAGTCGGGCGACGACGCCACGCTCAAGCGCATCGCCAAAGGGGCGACGTTCGCCGACCACGTCGAAGCGGCGCGGCGCGCACGGGCCGCGGGCATCGACCTGTCGGCGATTTTCTTGCTCGGCATCGCAGGCGTCGAACGGTCGGCCGAGCACGCGGCTGAGTCGGCGCGCCTCGCGAGCGAGATGGACCCCGCCTACGTGTCGTTGCTCACGCTGACGGTCGTGCCGGACACGCCGATCGCCAAACTGGCGCGGTCGGGGCGATTCGAGCTGCCGTCGGTGCGGCAGATGCTCGCGGAGCTGCGCACGTTCGTCGCGGAGGCGCGCCCGACGGACGCGGTATTCCGCACCAACCACGCGTCGAACTACCTGCCGCTGGCCGGCAACTTGCCGCGCGACCGGGACCGCATCGTCGCGGTGGTCGACCGCGCGCTGGCGGGCGACGTGCCGCTGCGCCCGGAGTGGGCGCGCGGTCTGTAACCGGGTGACGCGCGCAATGGGGGGCGATCCGCGCGCGCGGTGGGACGAGCGGCATGCGGCCGCGCGGCTGCGCGCGCCCGACCCGCTGCTGCTCGAGGCGGTCGACGGCGTCCCGCCCGGGCGCGCGCTCGACGTCGCGTGCGGCCTGGGCCGCCACGCGCTCGCGTTGGCCGCGCGCGGCTGGCGCGTGACGGCCGTGGACGTGTCCCCCGTGGCCGTGGAGCGCCTGCGCGCCGAGGCGGCCCGCCGCGGGCTCGCACGCCGCATCGACGCCGCGGTCGTCGACCTCGAGGCGGAGGCAGCGGCCGCCGTGCTGCCGCCGGGGCCGTTCGACCTCGTCGCGGTGCTGTATTTCGCGTGCCGGCCGCTGTGGCCGGCGCTCTGCGACGCCGTCCGGCCCGGCGGCCGCGTCGTCACCGCGGCGCACGTCGCGCCGCCCGGCGATCGGCCGCACCGCTACGCGCTCGCGCCGGGCGAGCTGGCCGCGCCGCTGCGGGCGCGCGGGTGGCGCATCGTGTGCGACCGCCTCGTCGCCGGCCGACACCGCGATCGGCCGGCGCAGGTCGCGCAGGTGATCGCGATTCGGCCGCCCGGCGCCCCGTAGCGGGCACGGGCCGGGCATCGTGCGCGGACACCCGCAGCCGGCCGGCGGCGTCAGATCGTCTCGTCGGTCGGCCCCGGCGGTTCGGGCGCAGCCGGGCCGCCGGGCTCGAATCGCTCGCCGGTCCACTGCCCGGACCGATCCCCCTTGTCGGTCCACCACTGGCCGTCGAACGTCGCCCCCCCGCGCCGGAACACGAGATATCCGCGCCCGCGCAGCGGCTCCGGCTCGGCGGGCTCCTGCCACTCGAACTCGAGGACGTTTCCCTCGAGCCGACCGGCGAAATAGCCGATCACCTCCTGGCCGTCCCGGTCGTAGACCCACACGCCGTGGACGTACGGCGCTCCGCGGTCGGGCTCGATCTCGATCTTTACCGGCCCGAAACTGGTGCGGAACAGGCCCGCCGCCCGCTCGGGCGCCATCGGCTCCGACGGCGGGGGCGCCGGGGCGGCCGTCGCCGACGTCGCGTAGGGCGACTGGCCGCCTGCACTCGCGGCCGCCAGCGCGACCGCCATCAGCAACAGCGCAACGCGCAGCCACATCGGTGCGAGCGTAGCACGTCCTCGCGGCGTGCGGAGCCGGAGCGGCCGGCGCCCGCATTGAAAAGGAGTGCCAATCGCGGTAGGTTTCGCTCCGCTTGCGCCAGGAACGGGCCCATAGCTCAGTTGGTTAGAGCTGCCGGCTCATAACCGGCTGGTCCCTGGTTCGAGTCCAGGTGGGCCCACCATGACAACAGGGAACCGCCCCGGAGGCTCACCGTTTTGAAAGACCAACTTCGCCTGCTCATCGAGCTCCAACGGTTCGACGCGCGCATCCAGGAGCTGCACCAGTCGATGCGCGCCCTGCCCGAGAAACTCGCGCCGGCCAAGCGCGACCTGGAGAAGCTCGAGGCGATGTTGCAAAACGAGCGCGACGAACTCGAGCGGACGGAGACGTGGCGGCGGGACCAGGAGTTCATCCTCAAGCAAGAGGAAGAGGCGATCAAGAAGGCCAAGGCAAAGCTGCAAGCGAGCAGCTCCGCCAAGGAATTCGCCGCGGCCAATCGCGAGCTCGAGGCGAAGCGCAAGAGCATGAGCGAGCGCGAGGAAGAGCTGCTCAAGGTCATCGACGCGATCGAGACGTCGCGCAAGACGCTGGCCGAGCACGAGGCCGACGTCCAGAAGCTGCGCGATACGGTGGCCGCGGAGGAGGCCGAGATCGCCGACAAGGTCGCGGAGCTGCAGAAACAGGTCGACGCGCTGCAGAGCGACCGCGACGCGGTGGCGACAAAGATCGACGCCGCCTGGCGCAAGCGCTACGAAGCCGTCGTCCAGCGGCGCGGGATCGCGATTGTGCCGATCGCCGACGGCGCGTGCAGCGGCTGCCACATGCGCGTGCCTCCGCAGCTCGCGAACGTGCTCGCGCGGGCCGAATCGCTCGAATCGTGCCCGTCGTGCCACCGCTTGCTCTACTCGCCGGACCTGCTCCCCGAGCAGAGCGACGACGGCGTGTCCGCCGCCGACTAGGAGGCCTCCGCGGCCGCCGGCCGGACCGCGCGCTCCCCGCACGCCGGCGACGGTTGGCTTTCGGCGCCGGGCGGTTATAGTGATCGCGTCACTCGCCGGAGCGGCCGAGGCGGTCGCCGGCGTTCTCTGGTAACGCGGGAGGAAAGTCCGAGCTTCACAGGGCAGGGTGCTGGCTAACGGCCAGTCGGGGTGACCCGAAGGAAAGTGCCACAGAAAGCAGACCGCCCGCGGTTCCTCCGGGACCGCGGGTAAGGGTGAAAGGGTGCGGTAAGAGCGCACCGCTCCTCCGGTGACGGAGGGGGCACGGCAAACCCCACCCGAAGCAAGACCAGATAGGGATCGCGTGGCCCGCGCAATGATCCCGGGTTGGTCGCTCGAGCCCGCCGGCAACGACGGGCCTAGAGGAATGGCCGCCACCGGCGGAGGGCAACCGAAGCCGGTACAGAACTCGGCTTATCGGCCGCTCCGACGAGGGACGCTTTGCGCGCGGCGCACTGGCGCACGCCCCGCCCGCGCGGCGCGCCGGGCGCGCGGCACACCCCCGCGCGGCGCCGGGCGCGCGGCACACGCCCGCGCGGCGCCGGGCGCGCGGCACACCCC
>RFGE01000055.1 GCA_003696105.1 Deltaproteobacteria bacterium
AGGTAGTCGGCCAGCGCGGCGCCGAGCGCGGGCTCCTCGCGGCTCAGCAATCGCGACCGCGCGAGCACGGTGACGCGCGAGCCGAACCGGGCGAAGGTCTGGCCGAGCTCGAGGCCGACGTAGCCGCCGCCGAGGACGACCAGACGGTCGGGGCGCTCGTCGAGGTCCATCAGCTCGGTCGACGTGACGGTCTCGGCGTCCGCCAGGCCGCGAATCGCCGGTACGTGCGGGTGCGACCCGGTCGCGATGAGCACGTTGCGCGCCGGCACCGGGCGGCCGTCGACGTCGACGCCGCCGTCGGCGCGCAGCCGGGCGGTGCCGCGCAACAGCCGGATGTCGGGGTGGGCGGCCAGCACGTCCCAGTACTTGGCCTGCTGCAACTCCGCAACGAGATGGCGCTTGTCCTCGATGACCGCGCGAAAGTCGAGCGCCGGCGGCGCGAAGCGGATGCCGGCGAAGCCGTGGTGCAACGCGCGGTGGACGACCTCCGCGGCGCGGATCAGCGTCTTGGACGGGACGCAGCCGACGTTGACGCAGGTCCCGCCGAGCGCGCCGCGCTCGACGAGGGCGACGCGGGCGCCGAGTTCGCGCGCGCGGATCGCGGCGGCAAAGCCGGCCGAGCCGGCGCCGACGATCAGCAGGTCGAGCGGCGCGTCGCCCGCGTCGTCGTCGTCGCCGTCGGCGGCGCGCGAGACGCTCACGACCGTGTAGCCCGCCGCCCGAACGGCGGCGGCGATCGCGTCCGGCGACACGCCGGGCGCCGCGACGACGCGAGCGACGCCGTCCGCGGCGCGCGTGTGGCTGGCCACGACGCCGGCCACGTTTCCGACCGCCGTGTCGACCGCGCGAGCGCAACGATCGCACGTCATGCCGTCGATGCGGACGGTCCAGGTAGTGGTCGATTCAACTTGTCGAGACATGGCGGCCTTTCGCTGTCGGCGGAGAACTCGTCAGCGCGCGAGCAGGGGCGCGAGGTACGGGAACGCGAGCAACACCGCGACGAGGACCGCCGCGACCCACAGCAGCGCGCGGCCCGCGCGGTTGGCGCGCGGCGCCGGGCAGCCGCAGTCGCTGGCGTCTCCGCCGGCCGGCGCGGCGGCGCGGCGAGGTCGGTACGCCGCGTAGAAGCCCGCGCCGAGCAGCGCGACCGTGATCGCGACGAACAGCGGCCGGTACGGTTCGAACCGGACCAGCAGGCCGGCGCCGCCGAGGCCGAGCAGGGCCAGGACGAGCGGGCCGACGCAACACGCCGACGCCAGCAGCGCGGCGACGATCGCTCCGGCGCCGGCGGCGATCGACCACCGCCGCGGGCGCTCGGGCACGGCAGGTTCGAGGCGCGGTCGCCCGGGGGCGCTGCCGGCCGTCGCGCCGCGGCCGGCGACCGCTGCGCCGGCGTCGCTCGCGCGGCCGGCGGGCGAGTCGGCAGAGGGCCGGTGGGGATCGCGGCGCGAGGGAGTCGAATGTCGGGTCGGCATGGGCATCTCCTGTCCAGTTCGCGGGACGTCCCGGGACGGGGCGCAGCCCTCGCACCGACGTCAAGCACGGGGTGTGCCACCGGCCGCGTTCCCCCTGCGGATGGAATGAGCCAAAACAATTTCGTGTGTTATGGGGGCGCGGGCCGTGCCGAGGACGATCGAAAACCCCAAATTGGGGATTACGAAAATTGCAAAATGGGGTATTGATCGAGCATGTCACGCGACCGACCGCGCTCGGCCGAAGGGCCGCGGGATGACCGTCGGGGCGGCCGGCGACCGGCCGGCGCCGGGGCGCCGTCACCGGCCGATCTGGTCGCCCGGAGTCCGGCGATGCGGCGGCTGGTCGAACTCGCTCGCCGGGTCGCTCCGACCGAGGCGACCGTGCTCATCGCGGGCGAGAGCGGCACCGGCAAGGAGCGGCTCGCGCGGTTTCTGCACGCGGCGTCGCCCCGGGCGAACGGGCCGTTCGTGGCGGTCGACTGTGGCGCGCTGCCCGACTCGTTGCTCGAGACCGAGCTGTTCGGCCATACGCGCGGAGCATTCACCGGGGCGACGGCGGACCGCCACGGGCTGTTTCGCGCCGCGTCGGGCGGCACCCTGTTTCTCGACGAGATTGGCGAGACGTCACCCGCGATGCAGGTGCGGCTGCTCCGGGCGCTGCAAGAGCGGGCGGTGCGCCCGGTCGGCGCGACACACGACGTGCCGGTCGACGTACGCGTCGTCGCCGCGACCCACCGCAATCTCGCGCAAATGGTTGCGGATGGAACGTTTAGACAGGATCTGTACTATCGGCTGCGCGTGGTCGAGCTGGAACTGCCGCCGCTGCGCGACCGCCGCGACGACCTGCTGCCGCTCGCACGCGCGTTCATCGCGCGCGCGTGCCGCGAAAATCACTGCGGGCCGTGCGCGTTGTCTGCGGACGTGCTCGACGCTCTGCTGGCATATGACTGGCCGGGCAACGTGCGCGAACTCGAGCACGCGATCGAGCGGGCGGTCGTGCTGGCCGAGGGCAAGCCGCGCATCGAAGTGGGCGACTTGCCGCCCGAGGTGCGCGGCGACGTGCGCGCAGCCGCCGCGTCGGCCGGCGACATCGTTCCGCTCGCCGAGGTCGAGCGGCGCCATATCCTCGCGACGCTCGATCGCCTGGGCGGCGATCGCCGCGCGACGGCTCGCGCCCTCGGCATCAGCGACAACACGCTGTGGCGCCGGCTCAAGCAATACGGCCTCGTCCGTCCGCGGCGGCGCCGGGCGAACGCGTGATCGGCCCGCGCGTCACGGGGCGAGTACGCGCCCGCCGCGCGCCGGCACGTCGACGTCGACCGTGCCGTCGGCGGCGACCGTGAACGTCGCGCCGTCGCCGCCGGGCGCGATGTCCGTCAACACGGTGCCGGGCGGGAAGCTCACCGGCATGCACGCGCCGCCGTCGGCGTCCGGCGCGCAGGTCCGGCTGGTCTGCTCGTCGGCGGTGTTGAGCACCACGAGCAGGGTCTCGTCGGGATGCGTGCGTTCGAACGCGAGGATGCCGCTGTCGCGCGCGCCGCGCGGCCGGTCCGTCGCCCACGCGATGCGCACGTCGCCGCGGCGCAGCGCGACGTGCTGCTTGCGCAGCGCGATCAGCGCGGCGAGCCAACGGAACGTGTCGCCGCCCTCGTCGAACACCATGTCCTCCCGGTTCTTCGGGTCCGTGCCGCCGGCGAACTGCTGCTCGGTGCCGTAGTAAATCGCCGGGATCCCGTCCCACGTCATCAGGAAGAACAGCGCGTTGTGCAGCGCGGCGACGCCGGTGTCCGGAAACAGGAAGCGCGGCACGTCGTGGTTGTCGAGGAAGTTGACGAGCACGCGGTTCGGCGGCAGGCCGATGCCTCCGTCGGCCGGCATCGCGTGGGGCTCGGCCGCGTAGGTCGGTCCGGCTGGAAAGCCGTTGGCCGCACAGTAGCCGTCGTCGCTGGCGGGGACGCCCATGCGCGCGGCGTACAGGCATTCCACGTTCCGCGTCGGCGCGCCGCGCTTGAACACCTCGTCGACGACCCGGTACTTCTGGCTGAAGTACAGCACCGAGTCGACCCGCCCGAATGGCCCGTCGGCGTCGCGGCCGCCGAACGTGTACGCGCCGGCGAGCTCGTCGTCTCCGTCGAACACCTCGCCGAGCAGAAAGAAGTTGTGTTTGCCGAGCGCGGCGGCCTCCTCGCGGATGCGAGTGGCAAACGTGCCGACCATTCCACGCACGTCGCGGTCGCGCTCCGGACGGTCCATGTGCTTGAGCGTATCGATGCGGAAGCCGTCGAAGTCGGCCGCCGCGATCCAATAGGCGTACGCGCGCACGAGCGCGTCGCGCACGTCCGGGTGGTCGGTGTCGAGGTCGCGCAGGCCGCCGACGAAGTCGCCGCGCGTCTCCTGGTCGCGCACGAATTCGTCCGTGTAGTCGTCCTCGTGCCACCACACGTAGACGCGGCCGCGCCGGCTGTACCACGCGGGGTCGTCGAACCACGCGCGGTCGTCCGGCCAGCCGAACCAATCCGGCGGCCGCGCCGGCGGGGTCGCGCCGCGCGCCGGATCGTAAAAGAACCGGATGTCCGCAGGGCCGCTGAAGCCACCGCTGGTCCATCCCTGGATGCCGCGCGGGTCGTACTCGGGATCGAACTCGCTGATCCGCTCGAGGTACGTGATGGCCTGCGCGCAGTAGGTGCGCTCGTCGGGGCTGCACTCGTCTGCGCGCGCCGGGTTGTTGCAGATCTGCACGCACGTGTGCGGCGTGCCGCCGCCGGTGAGCCAGTCGTCCGGCCGCCCGTTGCCGTTGATGTCGTAATAGAACAGCTGGCCCATGTGGTTGAGGACGACGTCGAGGATCACCAGCATGCCTCGCTCGTGCGCGGCGTCCACCAGATCGCGCAAGGCGACCAGGTCGCCGAAGTGCGGGTTGACTCGCAGCGGGTCCTGCGTCCAGTAGCCGTGGTACGCCGCGAAGCCGGCGTCCTCCTCGAGGTTGCGCACGACGGGGCTGATCCACAGCGTGGTGACACCGAGGTGCTCGAGGTAGTCGAGGTGGTCGCGGATGCCGCGCCAGTCACCGCCGTGGTAGCGCGCGGGCGTGCCGGGTTCGACCGCGTAGTCGTTGCTCGCGTCGCCGTTGGCGAACCGATCGGTGACGATCTGATAGATGACCTGGTCGCGCCAGTCGACGTCCGCGTTGGCTCGGTGCGGGCGGTCGACCGGCGCGTCGTCGGCCAGCGGTGCGGCGCATGCGGCGGTGCCGGCGCATGCGGCGGCGACAGCGACGAGGGCGATGCGGCACATGGTGAGCCTCCGATGAGCAGGGTGGTCACGGGTAGCTGGAGGAGTGAAACCACCACTCGGCCTGCAGGCCGAGGAAGTGGACCCACGCGCGGCGGCGGCGCGGATCTTCGACCGGGTACTGGTCGCGCGCGCCCGCGTCGAGGTGAGCGGCGCGGTACACCAGCCGCAGGTGCGGGCGTGCGAACGCGCGCGCGCCCGCCGGCGACAGGATGATCATCGGCGCGACGGCCAGGATCGTCGGCGTCACCGGCTCGAGGCGCACCGGGCTGACGCCGCGGGGCCAGCGACGTTGGACCGACAGATCCGCGGCCACCTGGAGCGAGCCGCGAAACCACGCCGCGTACGGGCGGACGTCGGCGACGGCCTCCCAGCCGTCGTCGTTGTCGTCCGCGTTGCCGTCGGCGTCGACGAACCGGCGAACGAGCGCGCCGGCGATCGCCCCGCCGTACGCGGCGTCCGCGTGCGCCGACAAGCCGAGCGCCAGTTCGCTCGCGCCGCGCGCGCGCTTGTCGGGGCCGAGCCCGGCCGGCACGTCCAGCTCGTCGTACGCGGCCAGCCCGCGCGCGTAGCGCACGAACAGGTTGGCGTGCGAACTCGCGCCGGCAACCCCCCACGTGCCGACCTGCGCGCCGACCGACCAGCCGGTATCGTCGGGGAGTTCCTCGATCGTGTTGTCCGACCGGCGCCGCCGGCCGGCGCCGAGGGCGTGGACGTCGGCGTGCAGCTCGGCCTTGTAGCGGGCGCCGACGTACGCCGGCGTGACCGACGCGACGAGGCGCTGGCGGTCGAGCTGTTCGATCGTCGCCGACCCGACGACCGGGTCGGGGACCTCGACGAGCTGATGCTGGAACGGGTCGAGCAGCCGGTGCGCGCCGACGTGGCCCGACAGTCGCCACGGTCCCCGCCACCACCGGGCACCGCCGCCGATCGCGTTGTAGTCGCGCAGCGGCCACACGTCGAGCAGGTAGATGTCGTCGCCGCGGTAGTTGCGCGAGCCGACCCACACCGCGGCCACGTCGCGCAAGGTCGCCTCCACGTATGCGTTGCGCAGGGCGATCGCGGCGTCGAACTGTCCGGTGAAATGGAACGGCTCGCCGGCGACCGCGGGCGTGATCACCGCGCGCGCGGCGAGGCCGTCGACCGCGTCGAAGTCGTAGTACAGGTCCAGTTCGAGGTAGCTGCCCTCGACGACGCGCGGCGGGTGCGCGACCACGCGCGGCTGCTCGGGCGTGCCGCCGCGCAGATCCGTGCCGATCACGACGCGCCCGTACGAGCCGACCGACAGGCCGCCCTCGTCGCCGCGGGCGGCCGGTGCGAGGGGACCCGCGAGTGCCCCCGCGAGCGCGAGCGATGCGACGGCGCGCATGCCCGCAGGCTAACACCGGCCCCGCGGGCATGTGCGCGGCCGTCCGTGCCGGCGCAGCGCCGCGGCCGAGGGCTGCGCGGGCGGCCGCCGCGATCGCCGGCGCGGCGCACGGCGGGGGCGAAGCCCGGCCGGAGGGCCGGCCGGGCTGCCGCCGCCCGTCAACGACAGATCTTGACGCCCCGGCGGGCCTTGCAGCGGTTCGAGCAGCAGTCCGCGTCGGTCGAACACTCGGCGTTCTTGGGCAGACAGCTCGGGGCTTCGCACGTCCCGGTCGCCGGGTCGCACACCTCACCCGCGCCGCAGGTCACCGGCACGCCCGCCTCGCACGCCCCGGCGGTGCACACCTCGGCGCCGTTGCAGGCGTCGCCATCGTCGCAGTCGGCGTCGATCGAGCACTCGGGCGCCGTGCTGCGGAACACGTCCCACGCAGCGCTCGCGCGGGCGGCCTGGCCGGCGGTGAAGCGGTCCATGCAGGAGTCGTCCGTGTAGTCCATGAAGTTCTCGATCGGATCCGGGCCGTCGCCGCGGCAGGTGTCGCGACCGATCGGGCAGCCGTAGGCCGCCGAGCGCTCGGCCGGCGTGTCGTCCACCGAGTCGCCCTGGCCGCGGCAGCCGCCCTGGAACGTGTGGTAGAGCCCGAGCCAGTGGCCGACCTCGTGGGTGAGCGTGTCGCCCTCGTTGTACGGCGCCGCGGTGCCTCCGGGGACGCTGCCGTCGAGGATCACGACGCCGTCGTCGGTCGGGTTGCCGTCGTACCACTCGGGGAACGTCGCCCAGCCGAGCAGGCCGCTGCCGGTCATCCCGCACGAGTACACGTTGAGCGCATCGGCGCCGCCGGTGCGCAGCGCGGCTTTCATCGCCGCCTCGACCGACGACACGTCGCAGTCGCTGTACCAGGTCGCGTCGTCGGTGTAGGTCGTTCCGGCCAGGGCGAACTGGAAGCGGGTCGGCGCGCCGCCGGTGGCTCCGCCGTAGGAGGCGTTGAGGACCGCGATCGACGCGTCGATCGCCTCCGCGCTCAGTCGCCCGCTGGCGCCGTCGTGGATCACGTGCCAGTACACCGGAATCGTCACCGGCGCGGCGAGCGCGTACGGCACTCGCGCCTGCGCGAGCAACGCGTCGACCGCCGCGATCTGATCGGCCGTCGGGTTGTCCGTACCGCAGCCGCGGTGAAACAGGCGGCCGTCGCCTGTGGGCGGCGCCGCATTCGGATCGATGCGCGTGTCGTTGCCGCACGCGGCGGCCAGCGCGAGGAGCAGGGCGACTGCGACGAAAGAGGTGGATTTCATGTGCGCGAGCGTACGCAAACGTGGGGCCATTGGGCGACAAAACTGACCCCTGTCGCTCCGCGGGGTTGCCGTCCGGCGTTCGCCGGCGCCGCGGGGTGGGCGGACACCGGATCGGTCCGGCAGGGGTCACGAGGCGCCGCCGCAGCGCGGCGACACCTGCCTCGGGCGGTTGCGCGGGCCGGCGCGCCACCGCGCCGCGCGCGGCCGGCAGCCCGGCCGCGGCCGCTGCGTCAGAAGGTTCCGGCCACGACGAGGGCCGCGCCGGAAGCGGTGGGGACGACCGTCAGATCGCGGCGGGACGTTCCGCGGTCGCGCCGCAGCCAGTACCGCACGGCGGCGGCCGACGCGAGCCCGGCGCCGACTCCCACGCCGACCCAGGCCGCGGTGCGCCGCGACTGCGCCGCGTCGAGGTGGCGTTCGTATTCGCCGTAGGTCGCCGCGTCTGCGGCGGCGCGGCGTTCGGCGGCGGAGGACACGAACAGGCCGATGCCGACGGCCGCGGACGTCGCACCGGCGCCGAGCAGCGTGGCGCCAATCGGGTCGCGGTACCACGGCCGCCGGTCGTCGCCGGGCGCCGCCGCGGGGGCGGCGGGCGCGGGCGCGGCGTGCGCGGCGGGCGCGGCCGCCGGAACGCGGCCCGCGGGCCGCGCGGGTGCGGCGGGCGGCCCGCGGTCGGGGATCTCGGCGCTCGTCCACCCCGTTTCGCCGAGGGCGACCTCGCAGCGCTCGATCGCGGCGCTCGCGGCCTTCGCCTGCGGCTCCGGCGGATCGGTGGCGAGGAACTCGCGGTACGCGCGGATGGCGCTGGCGCAGTCGCCGCTGAGCCGCTCGGCCTGGCCGATGGCAAACATCAACTCCGGCCGCGGGTCGATGGCATAGCCGGCGCGAAATTCGCGGATCGCCGCCTCGTAGTCGCGCGCCCGGTAGTGCTCGAGGCCGCGGTCGAGGTGCGCGCGGGCGCGCGGGTCCATCGGCGGCACGGCGGGGCCGTCGGCGGCCGCGGCGGTCGGGATACAGGCCAGGGCTACAGCGAGGGCGGCAGTGCGGAGTCGGGATCCCATGTCGCGTCGTCTCGTCGGGCGGGAGTGTCTGTGCGCGCGCGAGTTGCGCGGGATGCGGCGCGGCGGCGCACGGGCCGTCTGGCGCGGGGCCGCGTTGCCGGCGCCGGCGGCCGGTCGTCGCGGACCGCCTCGCGGCTCGCGCGGCGCTCGCCGCGGTCGGCGGTCGCGCCGCCGGCGTCGCCGTGGTCGTCGCCGGTGGTGCCGGTCGCCCCGGCACCGCGGTCGTCACTCGTGCTGTTGGTTGTGGATGCATCGGATGGTGCCGCCGGCGCGGCCCGGCCGCCGGCGCGCGTGCCTTCGCCGGCGAGCTGCACCGCGACCGGCGCGCCGCTCGCGTTGGGGCCGCGGCGGAGGGAAGCTGCCGGGTGCGCGCCCGCCTGCGCCGGCGGCGCGGCGGCCGCCGGTGCGGCGATCGCCGGCGCGGCGGTGGTCGCCGGCGCGGCGATCGCCGGTGTGGCGGCCGGGGTCGCCCCCGGCAACGTGGCGCGGGCCGGCGCGGCAGGAGCCGGCGCCGCCGGCTCGCCGGTCGGAAATCCGGCGAGCGCCAGCCACGCGACGGTGGCGGCCGCGGCACCGATCGCCACCGCGACCGCTGCGCGCACGCCGCGGCGCGGTCGCCGCGCCCGTTCGTCGCCGGCGGCCGCGGCGCGCTCGGCGACCGCGTCGTGTTCGCCGCTGCCGTCGGCCAGCCGCGCGGGCGGCGCCGCGTCGAACATGGCGGTGTACACGGGCGCGCCGGCGGCGTCCGCCACGACGCTGTCGTCGCCCGGGCCGCACGCGTCGACGACCACGATCTCCTCGTCGTCCGCATCGCTGTCCCGTTGGACCTCCGCCAGCGACCGCGGGCGCGGCGTCGCCGCGACGGTCGGCGCGGCACGCAGCGCCGCATCGCGCGACAAGCCGCTGTCGGACGGCTCGGCCGCGATCGCGTCCGCGAAGATGTCGCGCATGTAGTCGCTCAGTTCGATCGGGGAGATCGACAAGCGGTGGTCGCGCGCGAACACTTCGATGTCGCGCTGCATCTCGCGCGCGGTCTGGTAGCGCGCCTCGCGATCGCGACGCAGCGCCTTGAGCACGATCGCCTCGAGCGCCGCGGGGTAGCCGGGCACGCGCGTCGACGGAGGCGGCACGTCCTGGGTCGCGATCTGCTGCAGGATGGCGAACTCGCTGTCGCCCTTGAACAGGCGCTGGCCGGTGGTGAGTTCGTACAAGATGATGCCGGCCGCGAACACGTCGCTGCGCCGATCCAGCGGTTCGCCGCGACACTGCTCCGGCGACATGTACGCGATCTTGCCCTTGAGCGTGCCGGCGCGCGTCTGCGTCTGCTTGGCGACGCATTTGGCGACGCCAAAGTCGGCGATCTTGACCGCGCCGTCGTACGACACGAGCACGTTCGACAGCGACACATCGCGATGCACGATTCCCAGCGGGCGGCCGTCGAGGTCGCGCTTGTCGTGCGCGTAGTGCAGTCCGGCGCACAACCCGTGCACGATCGTGAGAGCGTTGCCGAGCGGCACGGCGCGGCTGGCGCGGTGTTCGTGCTTGAGGATGTTGCGCACGTCCTGGCCCTGGACGTACTCCATCGTGAAGTAGTAGTTCCCGACCTGCTGGCCGATGTCGTAGACCTGCACGATGTTCGGGTGGTCCAACGTCGCCGCGATGCGCGCCTCGTCGAGGAACATGCTCACGAATTCGGGGTTGGTCGCGTACTGCGGCAGAATGCGCTTGAGCACGACCCGCTTTTGAAACCCTTCGATTCCCTGCGCGCGCGCGAGGTAGACCTCGGCCATTCCGCCGATCGCGAGTTGCCGGATCAGCTGGTACTTGCCGAGGCGCATCCCCGGTGCGAGAAACTTGCCGAGAGGAATGGGCGCGGCGTCCGGCGAACTGACAGGCACAGTACATTGATGGGGTCCGGAGCGCGCAGGATCAAGCAAAACCTCGGCCGTGCCGGCGACAACAAATTGGCTGTCGCGCGTACTCTCCGTCGAGGTGGGAGGTGGGCGCACGCGTGGTAACGTGTGCGCGTGACGCGCGACGAGTTCCGCGAAGCGCTGCTCGCAGTGATGGAGCGCAAGGTGCACTGGGCGTGGCCGCTGTTCACGTCGGGCGCCGTGCCGCGCGATCGGTTGCATATTCACTTTGAACAGGAATACGCGACCTACGTGCGAGACTTTCCCGTGCTGGTCGGTTGGGCGTACGTGCAGTGTCCGATAGCCGCGGTGCGTCGCGACCTCGCGGAAAACCTGTACGAGGAGGAGACGGGCGGGATCGCCGCCGGCCGGCCGCATCCCGAACTGTTTCTCGAGTACCCGCGCGGACTCGGCATGGACCTGGCCCGGTTCGACCGCGTGGACCTGCTGCCGGCGGCGCGCGCGTATCGCGACCTGCTCGACGACGTGACGCGCCGGCGCGGCTGGGGGCCGGCCGCGGCGGTGACGACGCTGTTCGTCGAGGGCACGCAATACGAGCGCGGCGAACTGGACCCGACCGCGCCGCGCCGCCCGGAGCCGCCGCTCGACCGCCACCCGCTCGTCGTCCACTACGGGTTGCCGGTCGAGGCGCTCGCGCTCACGCGCGCCCACCGCAGCGTGGAGGGCGAACACCGCCGGGCCGCGTGGCGCTGCGTGCTCGACCACGTCGAGCCGGCCGACCGGCCGGGCGTCGTCGCCGCGATGGAGGAGGCGCTCGCCGCGTGGCTGCGCTACCGCGACGCGGTCGCGGAGGCGGTCGGGTTGGCGCGGCCGGACGCGGACGCGGACTGAGCGGCCGCGTCCGCGCGGCGGCCGGTGGGCGGTTCGGCACGGCCGCCATCACCGGCACGTCGGTGCGGGCGGGGCGTTGCCGAAAACTGGCCCACCGGCTCGGGAGCGCGTACCGATATTTGGGTGAGCCTTCAACGAGATGCGTTTGCGCGCGCCGCCGGGGCGCTGTCCGCCGTCACGCCGTTCGATCTGGCGGCGTTCGCCGAGGTCGACGGGGACGCACTGCGCGTGCGGGCCGCCGCCGGCGCGCTCGCCGACGTTCGCGTCACCGACCATTCGGTGCCGCTGCCGGCCGTGCCCGCCGTGTCCGCGGCGCTCGCGGCCCGCGCGCCGCGCCGACTCGACGCGGCGGACCACGCGGCGGGCCGGGATCCGTTTCGCGGCGTCGTCGCTCTGCCGGACGGGCACGGCTGCGCGGTGGCGCCGGTCGTCCGCGGGGGCGACGCGCTCGGCGTGCTCACGATCGATCGCGCGCGCGTCGGCGCGCTGTCGGACGTCGAACTCGCCGCCGTCGCCGGGTTCGCGTGCGCGCTCGGCGAGGCGCTCGCAGCGGCGCGGGATCGGGCGGCTGCGAGCGCGGACCGGGATCTGGCGCTCGCGCGCGAGGCGCTTGCCGAGCGCGCGAGCGCAGACGCCGGGCACGTGCCCCTCGACGCGCTGCCGAGCCCGGCGATGCGCGCGCTGGCCGCGCGCGTCCGCGCCGTCGCGTCCACCGAATCGTCGGTGCTGGTCGCCGGCGAACCCGGCGCCGGCAAGGCCGCGGTCGCGCGGGCGCTGCACCGCGCGTCGTACCGCGCGGCGGCGCCGTTCGTCGCCGTTCGCTGTGCGGCGGTCGCGCCGCCGGACGTGCACCGGGCGCTGTTCGGGGCCGGCGGCGGCCCGCTGTCGGCCGGCTCGCGCGTCGGCGCGTTCGACGCGGCCGCCACCGGCACGCTCGCGCTGTTCGGGGTGGACCGGTTGCCGGTCGGAGTCCAGCGGCGGCTCGCTCGCGTGGTCGCCGCCCGGGCGCTGCGGGTGGATGGCGGCGCTCGCATCGTCGCCGCGCGCATCGTGGCGACCGCGACGGCGCCGAACGCGATGGACGCCGAGCTGCGCGCCGCGTTCGGCGAGCCGTGGACCGTGCCGCCTCTGCGCGAGCGCCCCGAGGATGTCGGCCCGATCGCTTCGGCCGCGCTCGCCGCGCTGGCGCGGTCGACCGGGCGCGGCCCGTGGACCCTGTCGGCCGCGGCGGCGGCGGAACTCGCGCGCCGGCCGTGGCCGGGCAACCTGCGGGAACTCGTCGCCGCGGTCGTCGCCGCCGCGGCCGGCGCGCCGGCCGGCGAGCTGCCGGCGGCGGCGTTCGGTGGCGGCCGCGCGACCGCCGGCGCGCCGGGCGAGGTCGAACCGGCCGGCGGTGCGGCGCGGGTTGCGCCGTTTTCGCCGCGCCGACTGGCCGACGTCGAGCGCGAACACATCGCGCGAACGCTCGCGTTCACCGGCGGAAAGATCTACGGCCCGGGCGGCGCCGGCGAGCTGCTCGGGCTCAAGCCGTCCACGCTCCAGAGCCGCATGGCCAAACACGGACTCAAGCGGCGGTGATACCGTCCGCCGCATGGTGCGCAGCTCGATTTCGATTGGTATCGCCGTCGCGGTCGCCTTGCCGGCCGCCGCGAAGCCCCCGCGTCGCTCCGCGACAGCCGACGTGCCCGCCGATGTGCCCGCGTCGGTCTATGCGGAGCGCCGTGCGCGGTTGATGCAGCAACTCGGCGACTGTGTGGGCGCGATCCGCTCGTACGCGCCCGACGGCGAAGACGGCAACGCGTTCGACAACTGGTTCTTCTATCTCACAGGCATCCGCGAATCCGGCGCCGTGCTGATCCTCGCGCCACGCGAGCCGATCTACCGGCAGCAGCTTCTGCTGCGACCGCGCGACGCCGAGGCGGAGATATGGGTCGGCTACCGCGAGCCGTTGAGCCCGGCGCTCGAGCGCAAGTACCGCGTCGATTACGTCGGGCGCAACCGCGGCGGCGTGCCGCGGCACATGCGCAACGCGTTCCGCCGCAGCCGGTGCTACGCGGAACTGCGGCCGACGTACCTGGACCAGCCGGCGTTTTCGCGCGACGCGCTCGGCAAGTACCTCACGGCGTTCGAGGTCGTCACCCGCCAGCGGTGGAAGGCGCTCGAGGCGATGCGGGCGGTCCACGACGCCGCCGAGATCGCGCGCATGGACCGGGCGGTCGCCATCACGATCGAGGGCCACCGCGCGGCGGTGCGGCGCATCGCGGCCGGCGTGTCCGAGCGGCGAGTCGCCGCGGCGCTCGAGAAGGCGTTCTACGACGC
This sequence comes from Deltaproteobacteria bacterium, assembly GCA_003696105.1. Taxonomy (NCBI): domain Bacteria; kingdom Pseudomonadati; phylum Myxococcota; class Myxococcia; species Deltaproteobacteria bacterium. The sequence goes on from RFGE01000055.1 coordinate 13,570, forward strand.
GGGCGCGACCGGGTTGGCGTTCCCGTCCATCGTTGCAGCCGGCGAACACGGCGCGGTGTTGCACTGGGGAGCGAGCGACTCGGCCATCGGCGCCGGCGACCTGGTCGTCGTCGACATCGGCGCGTCGTACGGCGGCTACGCGGCCGACGTGACGCGGACGTGGCCGGTGTCGGGCCGGTTTACGGCGGAGCAGCGCCGCATGTACGAACTCGTCCTCGCGGTCCAGCAAAAGGTGATCGACGCGGTGCGCCCCGGCGTGTCGCTCGACGAGCTGCACGAGGTCGCCGACCGCGCGCTGGCCGACGCGGGCTATCCGCTGCCGCACGGCATCGGCCACTTCGTCGGACTCGACGTCCACGACGTAGGCGACACGAGCGGGCCGCTCGAGCCCGGCATGGTGATCACCGTCGAGCCGGGCATCTACCTGCAGGGCCAGTTCGGCGTGCGCATCGAGGACATGGTGCTCGTGACGCCGCGCGGCCATCGCGTGATGACGGAGGCGCTGCCGCGGTCGGTGGCCGACGTCGAGGGGTGGATGGCCGCGCAGCGGCGGTGACGCGGCGGCGGCTGTGCGCAATAGCCTCCTATGCGGCGACCCAATAGTCGGCGCCCTCGCGAAAGCCCGCGGCGTCGAGGTGCGCGCGGATGTCGTCGCGCGCGCCGATCGCGCCGACCGCGACGACCACCGCGTGCTCGCCGCGGCGCAGCGCGGTCGGGTCGCGCACCGTGCACCCGCGGGCGATGCGGCCGATGCGCGACGCGGCGACGTCGACGAACAGCGCCGGCGCCGCCCCCCAGCGCTCGAGCGCGCGAGCCAGCCGCTTGCCGGACCGCCCGGCACCCCACACCGCGATCGGCCGGCCGAGCGCGCGCAGCCGGCGAGCCAGGTGGGGGGCCTTGGTGTCGACGAACCGCGCGCGCGCGAGGCGCGGGTCGGAAAACGTCATCCGTCCGGCGCGGTGGCGCCAGCGCAGCAGCGGCCGGGGCACCTTCGCGAGCCGCCAACCGGCGGCGTCGAGCCGCAGCCACAGGTCGTAGTCTTCGGGGCCGCCGGTGTCGCGCCAGCCGCCGACGGCGACCAGCGCGTCGCGGCGCAGCACCACCGACGGGTGACACAGCGGCGCTTCGACGAACAGCTCGCGCGCGTGGTCTTCCGGTGTGATGAGGCGGTTCTGCCAGCGCACGTAGCGGCGCAACCCGTCGCCGATCGGCGCGTCGCCGAACAGGTCGACCTGCGTTCCGCAAGCGCCGAGGGTGGGGTCGGACTCCATCAGGTCGACCTGCGCCGCGAGCCGGTCCGGATCGCACACGTCGTCGGCGTCCATGCGGGCGATCCAGTTCGCCGTGGCGGCGCGCAGCCCGGCGGTGAGCGCCGCCACGAGTCCTCGCCCGCCGGTCGACAGCGCGATCGTGCCGGCGATGCGCGCGACGCGCGCCGGGCCGTCGTCGCGCGAGCCGTCGTCGATCGCGATCAGTTCGACGTCGACGCCGCGCTGGCCGACCACGCTGTCGACCGCGTCGTCGAGGGTATCGGCGGCGTCGCGGTACGGCAGCAGCACGGACACGCGCGGGCGCACGCGCCGATCATAGGTCGCCGGCGGCTGGTATGCTGCGGTCATCGCTCGGTTCACCGTCCGCGTGCCGCCCGATTTCGACCTGCGCTTGACCGCGCGCAGTCACGGCTGGTACCGGCTCGCGCCGCTGGCGTGGGACGCCGGTGCCGGCGTGCTGCGCGTGTCGATCGCCGTGGACGACGCGACCGCGGTGACCGCCCGCGTGCGCCAGCGCCGAGACGTGCTCACCGGCACGATCGCCGCCGCCACGCCGCTGTCGCCGCCGCAGCGCCAGCGCGTCCTCGCCGCGATCCGGCGCATGGTCGACCTCGATGCCGACCTGTCCGATTTCCACGCGCTCGCGCGTCGCGATCCGCGGCTCGCGTGGGCAGCCGAGCGGGGCGCGGGCCGCCTGTTGCGCGCGCCGTCGGCGTTCGAGGATCTGATCAAGATCGTGTGTACGACCAACTGTTCGTGGTCGCTCACCGAGACGATGGTGGCGCGGCTGGTGGACCGCGCCGGCTTGCCCGCGCCGGGTGGGCGCGCGTTTCCCACGCCCGCCGCGCTGGCGCGCCGGTCCGAACGGTTCTTCCGCGAGGTGGTGCGCGCCGGCTACCGCGCGCCGCACCTGCTCCGGCTGGCGCGCGCGGTCGCGCGAGGCGAGGTGAACCCCGACGGCTGGGCGGATCGCTCGGACGTCGACGCGCTGCGCCGCGAGCTGCTCGCATTGCCGGGCGTGGGCCCGTACGCGGCCGCGCACTTGCTGCGGCTGTGCGGGCACTACGACGATCCGGGCATCGACGCCTGGGTTCGCGCGCGGTTTCAGCGCATCTACAACCTTCGCCGGCCGCCGACCGACGCGCGCATCGTGCGCCGTTACCGCGCGTTCGGCCGGTGGCTCGGCCTCGCGCTGTGGCTCGACGTGACGCGCGACTGGCACGTGCCGCAGGCGCCTGCGCAAGACGCGGCCGGCCCGGCGCGCCGATCTCGCCGGCGCGCGCCTACACGGCCTGGCCGATGAGCGCGGCGCCGAGCGCGCACAGCAGTACCGGCCAGTAGGTCGCGAGAAAGTGTCTGGCAGCCCCCACGGTTCCACGCTGCCGTGTGACTGGCGAGCGGACAAGTTTTCGGCAATGATTTCAAAAGATTTGGAGGACAACCTGCGACATGCCGCGATCGTTCGGCACACTGTCGCACCGCCCGAGGGGAGGCCGACGTGATCTACTTCGCCTACGGTTCGAACATGTCGCGCGCGCGCCTCGAAGCGCGCGTCGGCCGCGTCGTCGACCTGGGCGCCGCGCGCCTCGACGGCTACCGGCACGCCTTCGCCAAACCCGGCCTCGACGGCTCGGGCAAGGGCGCGATCCTCGTCGACCCGAACGACCACGTGTGGGGCGTGCGCTACGAGTTGAACGCGCGCCAGGTCGCCGTCCTCGACGACTTCGAGGGGCTCGGCACGGACTACCGGCGGGCGACCGTCGACGTGGCCGGCGAGCCGGCCATCACGTACGTGCAGGTTCGCGTCGTCGACGGGTTGCGCCCGACCGACGACTACCTGCAGTACTACCTCGACGGCATGCGCGAGCACGGCATTCCCGAGGAGTACGTCGATCGCATTCGCCGCCAGGCGCGCGGATGACCGCGGGGCATCCGGCCGGTAACCACTCCGGTAGCCAGCGCGTTGCCGATCGCAACGGCGCGCGGGGCGGGTTGGACGTAACCGCGCGATTGCCGGCATGGCACGCCGCTTGCGATGGCGCGGCGCCATGCGCGCTCCGTTCGTCTCCGCCGTCGCAATGGGTCTGGCTGTCGCCGGCTGCGTCGGGCCGTTCGACGTGACCTCCGCGACCGACGATGTCACGTCGGCGGCCGGTTCCGAGTACACCATCGAGTTCGACAGCTTCGTCTACGTGTCCCGCGGCGCGTCCGACGGCGACGTGCGCGAGGCGATCCGCCGGCAGGTCAAGTCCGCGCTCGGCGCGCTCCGCGAGCGCGGCATCGGCGTGCTCGATCGCGACGCCGAGCGCAACCTCGCGCGCGGCGATTGGCGGCGCGCACCGGTGGACGTGGTCGCCGGCGGCGAGGTGGTCGACCGCCTCGATCGGGTGACGTACCGCTATCGCGATACGGCGATCGTCGCCCACGGGGCGGCGGCGGAATCGCCGGTGTCGCTGACGCTGCTGGCGGGCGACTATGCCGCGCGCCGCGACGACCTGGTTCCCGACTGCACCGACGACCCGGACGCCGAGGCCGACTCGCTCTGGTATCACTTCCACCCGGGCCGATCGGCGTGTCGCCGCCGGATCGCCCGCGAGCGCGACGCGATCAACGCCGCGATGGAATCGCTCGACGATCCGTCCGCGCAGATCTCGACGGCAGACCGCGACCGCCTGTTCGTCACCACGGTGGCCGCGCTCACGCCGGTCGACGGGGTGGGAGACACGTACCCGGAGTACGACCGGCTGTGGGGCTTCGCTGGCGATCCCTCGCGCGCCAAGGTCGTGGTCTACGCGTTCTTCGGCGTCGACCGCGACGAGGCGGATCCGCGCGACTGGGGCCTGCGCGAGTTCTTGCGGTTCGAGCGGACGTTGCGCGCGCGGTTCCCCGAGCTGCGCGTCGTTCACACCGATCCGTTCGCCATGCTGCTCGATTTCTGGATCGACGGCGCGAAGGTCGACGGCGTGACGTTCGACGACGTCGAACGGTGGGTCCTGGACGGGACCGGCTTTCCGCCGGCTGCCGCGTCGCCCGCCGCGCGCGACGCGCTGCTCGCCCAGGTCGTCGAGCGGTTCAGCGAACGCTGGATCGTGTGGCAGCTGCCGGTCACGGTCGACCTCGACGGCGCGACCCGCGACATGACGGTCGAGATCCGCACGTATTACGGCTACGAGGACGGCAGCTGGGAGGCGCGCCAGCGCGCCACCTGGCGCTACCTCGAGGCGTTCTGGCACGCGGACGTGTTCGCGTACACCGGCCACAGCCACTTCGGCCACGGGCCGCTGGCGCCGTTCGGCTATCGAACCGACAACTTCCCGTGGCGCTATCAGGTCATGCTGATCAACTCGTGCCTGTCGTTCAACTACTACGACCAGGACTTCATCGACATGCACCCCGGTGGCGCGGACAACCTCGACGTCGTGGTCAACGGGTTGGCGGCTTACTGGGCCGGCATGGGCGAGGCGACCGCGCGTTACGTGATCGGTCTGATCGACGGCGAGGGCAAGACGTGGCGCGAGCTGCTCGCGTCGATGCGGGTCGACCTGCCGTGGGTGCGCGCCTACGATCCGCTGCGCGCGGTCAACGGCGAGCGCGGCAACCGGTTCGCCGGCGGCGCGTTGCGCGTGTCGCCCCGGTGACGGCGGCGGCGCGCTATCCTGCGCGCCATGTCGGACTGGCACGCTCGCTGGCAGCAAGGGCGCATCGGCTTTCACCGGGCGGACGTCCACCCGGCGCTGCGCGCGTACGAACGGCGATTCGTCGGCGACCGGCCGCACCGCGTGTTCGTGCCGCTGTGCGGCAAGACGGTGGACATCCCGTGGCTCGTATCCCGCGGCCACGAGGTCGTGGCCGTGGAGCTGGTGGACCAGGCGGTGCGGGAACTGCACGCCGAGCACGGCATCGATGCCACCGTCACCCGCGAGCCGCCGTTTTCCGTCTACCGGTCGCCGGGTCTCACCGTCTACCAGGGCGACTTCTTCGCGCTGCGCACCGAGCACGTCGGCGTGGTCGACCGCGTTTGGGATCGCGCGTCCCTCATCGCGTTGCCGGTCGATCTCCGCCGTCGCTATGCGGCGCACCTGTCGCGGCTGGTGACCGCGCCGTGGGCGATGCTGCTGTGCACGATCGAATACGACCCGGCGGTGATGGATGGGCCGCCGTTTTCCGTGGCGGAGGCCGAGGTGCGCGACCACTATCGCGGGTGCCGGGTCGAGATTCTCGATCGCCGCGACGCGATCGCCAACGAGCCGCGGTGGCGCGCGCGCGGCCACCGGTATTGGATCGAGACGACCTACTGGATCGCGACCGACGGCGAGTGACGGGCGCCGCCGTCGTCGCGGCGGTCGGGTCGCGCGGGGTGCCGACCGCGCGCCGGTGACACCACCGGACGCTCGCAAAAAGGAGCCCCCGCGACGGGCGCGGCCGACCGCGGGGGCAGAGCATGGAGGGGCGGGATGAACCGCTCGCCGGAAATCGAAATCAGGAAGGTTGCAAGAAAGTCGCCGGGATCGGTGCAAGTGGCGGGGCGCCAGGCCCGCACGGCGCAGATCAGCCGGCCCGCACCGGGATGTGTCGAGGCCGCGCCTCCTCGGCCTTGGGCAAGTGAATCGCGAGGACGCCCTTGTCGAGCTTCGCCTCGGCCTTTGCCATGTCGACCCCTTCGGGCAGATAGAACTGCCGGCGGTAGTCGAACAGGTCGCCGCGCGTCGCCCGCAGCGTGAGCGTGCCGTCCTCGAGGTGGAGCTTGACCGCATCGCTCTTGACGCCGGGGACGTCGGCGAGGATGAGGTACTCGTCCGCGTTCTCGTAGATGTCTACGGGCGGGGCCACCGCGGGGCGCTCGTTGACGGTCTCGGCCACCGCGCCACCTTGGGTCTTTGCCAGCTCCTTGGACATGGTCGCCTCCTTTCTCACGCCGACGTCACCGCGATCTGGCGCGGCTTCGCCTCGGGGGCCTTTTCGAGCGTGATCGACAACACGCCGTCGTGGACGGTCGCGGACACCTTCTCGGCGTTGACGTGCGCCGGCAGCGTGAAGCTCCGCGAGAACGCCAGATTGCCGCGTTCTTGCCGGTGGACCGAGTAGCCCTCGGGCGGCGAGACCTTGCGCTCACCGCGGATGGTGAGGGTGTCCCGGTCGAGCTTGATGTCGAGATCCTCCGCGGCCATCCCGGGAACGTCGGCGGTGACGACGAACGCCGCGCCGTTGTCTTCGAGCGACAGCCGCGGATACGCCGTGCCGCCATTGCTCCACGCCGAGTGGAACCACGGAGTCTCGAGGCGCCGACGCAGTTCGTCGAGCGCTGCGAACGTGCGATCCAGATCGTTCCAGTAGTTCCCAAACATGGCTTCCTCCTTCGGTGCGCGGCAGTCAATGTGCGCATCGCATTTCGGGTGTCAAGGCGACCGCGGCCGGACCCAAAACAGTGCGCATCGCGTAGAATCCGCGCAGTGACCCTCCGGGTGGCACTGTCGGTCGCGGCGCTGGCCGCCGCCTCGTGTGCAGGGCCGTCGCGGTTGACGCGCGGAGGCGCGCGCAGCCTGTCGGGTCGGCCCGTGGGGCACGTGACCGTGCGCGGCAACCGCGCGTTCTCCGACGGGGACATCGTCGCCGGACTCGCGCACCGGCCGCCGAGCGGGGTACCGGTGTTGCGTTGGCTGCCGTGGTTTCGCCACCGGACGGTCTACGACCCGTTCGCGCTGCGGGTCGACCTCGAGCGGATCCGCGCGTTTTACCGCGCCCGGGGCTACTTCGCGGCGCGCGCGGACGCGCGCGTTCGCGCCGCCGGCGGCGCGATCGACATCGCGTTCGACGTGGACGAAGGATCGCCGGCGCGCGTCGTGTCGGTCGCGGTCGACGGCGTCCCCGACGACGCGGCGGCGGCCGTCGATCGGATCGTGACGGCGTCCGGCGTACGCCGAGGCCGCCGGTTCGTCCACGCCGACTACCTCGCGCTCAAGGCCGCGCTGCGCGATGCCCTCGTCGCGCGCGGCTACGCCCACGCGCGCGTAGACGGCGAGGTGCAGGTCGCGGTGGCGCGCGGCGAGGTCGGCGTCGCGATCCACGTCGACGCCGGGCCGCTGGTGCGACTCGCGCCGCCCGTCGTGACCGGCAACCGCCGCGTGCCGGCGAGCGTCATCCTGCGGCGGGTGGCGTGGCGCGCGGGCGATCGCTACGACCCGACGCGCCTGCGCGCCACCCAGAG
>RFGE01000056.1 GCA_003696105.1 Deltaproteobacteria bacterium
ACTAGAATTACAGCGCTATTTCCGGAGTGCGGCGCGCCCGTGGCGAGGGACACAGTGCGGCCGGGTCGGGCGCGCACACCCGCGCGAGGCGGCGGCGGGCGAACACGCCGCGGCGGTCACCGCGCCATCGCGTGTCGGACGCGTCCGCAGTCGTGCGGCGCGCGGGGGCGTGCTCGAGCAGCGGCCGCATTCCCCGCGCCCGCTCGCCGCGGCGCCGCCGATGGCCGCGCGATCGCGCCCGAGCCGGCCACCTCGGGGTGCGGTCACCGGGCGAGATGCGCGGAGTCGCGGGTCGGGCGGCCAACGACGGGGCGCTTGGCGGTGCGTCCCGATTACGGGCACGCGTAGGCCACGATCGTGGCCACGCCGAAGCCCGTGCCGCCCTCGCTAATCGCGCCGTCGGTCTTGCTCGCCGACGCGGGGCCCGCGATGTCGACGTGGACCCACGGCACGTCGCCGACGAATTGCTTGAGAAACAAGCCGGCGGTCAGCGCGCCGCCGGCGCGACCGCCCGTGTTGCGCAGATCCGCGATCGGGCTCTTGAGCTGCTCCATCAGCCGCTCGTTGAGCGGTAGGTGCCACATGTCCTCGCCGACGCGCGCGGCGGTGGACAGCCACGCCTTGGCGAGCGCGTCGCGGTTCGACATCACGCCAGCCGTATAGGGACCGAGTGCGACCAGACACGCGCCGGTGAGGGTGGCGAAGTCGAAGATCTCGTCGGGCTCGGCCGCATCGCGGACGTAGTACAGCGCGTCGCCGAGCGCCAGGCGCCCCTCCGCGTCGGTGTTGTTGATCTCCACCGTCTTGCCGCTCATGGACCGCAGCACGTCGCCGAGCTTGTACGCCTTGCCGGACACCAGGTTCTCCGCGCAGGCCGCCACGGCGTGCACCTCGTACGGCGAACCGATGCGCGCGATCGCGTCCATCGCCGCGATCACCGCGGCCGCGCCCGACATGTCGATCTTCATGTCGAGCATCGACGACGTGGGCTTGAGCGAATAGCCCCCGCTGTCGAACGTGATGCCCTTTCCGACCAACGCGATGCGCTTTTTCGCCTTGCGCTTGGGCTTGTAGGTCAAGTGGACGACCCGGACCTCCTGATCCGACCCCTGGCCGACGGCGAGCAGCATCCCCATGCCGAGCTTCTTGCACTCGGCCGGGCCGAGAATCTTGGCGGTCAGGGACGAGTGCCGCTTCGCGATCGCGCGAGCCTCCGCCGCGAGCTGAGCCGGCGTCATGGTTGCCGCGGGTTCGTTGATGAGGTCCCGCGCGAGACAGACCGCGTCGGCCACCGCCTCGCCGCGCGCGATGGCCCGCCCGATCGGGGCGCGGTTCGGCGCCTTCCCGACGAGCGTCACCGCCTCGATCGGCGCCGGCGTGTTGGCGTCCTCCGACCGGTACTTGTCGAACCGGTACGCCCCCAGGCGCGCGCCCTCGACCGCGAACTGCACCACGGGGGCCGGATCCCGGCCGACGGCGGGCAAGACGAACGCCAGCGACCGGGCGCGGAGGGCGGTCGCGCGGCGCACGGCCGCGGCTGCCGCGTCCCGCGCGCCCGCGGGCGAACGGACCGCGCGGTCGCCGCCGCCGACCACGACGACGGCGCGCGCATCGCCGAGCGCGCCGGCCGCGGGCCGCACCACGAGCGTCTGCCCGCGCTCCGGCCGGAAGGCGACTTCCTCCATGCGCGCGGTGAGCAGGCCGTCGAGCGCCTTGTCCACCGCGCGGAAGCCGGGGTCGGCCGCCCCGCCCGTGTACGCACACACCGCGACGACGTCCGCCGACGCCGGAATCGGGGCTCCGCTAACATACGTGAATTTCATGCCGCCGGATTTATAAGGGAAGCGGGCTCACATTGTAAAGGCGCGCGCACAGAGATCGGGAAGAAGCGGGCGCTCGCTCGCGGAGTCGGGCAGGGAAGGCGTGTGTGGCGCGATTGACACGGTCGCGCACCAGTCGCTACCATCCGGATTCGCGTGAGCCCGCATTGGGGGCCGGACTGGACGAGGACGATCTATGGGAGCCGCCAACCAGACGAAACGAGCATCCGCCGCCGCGACCCGTGCTGCCGGTGCGGCGGTCAAGCGGACCAAGCGCGCGGGGACTCGCCGTGCCGCGCGGCGCGCCGACGACGTACCGATCGCGAAGGCGCGGCGGTTCAAAGCCGCCAAGCCGACGGAAGACACGCCGCTGCCGACCCCGATCGCCACGTTCGAGTTCTGACGACCCGGGGCGAGCCCGCGAGCCCGCAACCTATTGAAACGAGAGCGAGATGGCTCCCGGACGGCCGGAGCGCTCGCGTCTCAGTCAGTCGCCGGCGTCGTCGAGCCGCGCGCGCAAGGCGCGGGCGGTGCGCCACCGGTCGGGGTGGGCGAACACGACCCATGCCGATGGCGCGTCCGCCAGCGCGTCGGCGATGACCTCGAGATCGTCGTCGCGGACCGTACGCCGGCCAAGCCCTTCGACTCGCAGGTAGCGGGGGCCAGGGGACGGCGGCGGCGCCGGCGGTTCGCCCGGCTCGCGCGCGAGCGGATCTTCCGCGGCGATGACGCCCGCCTCGGCAGCGAACGCCCGGGCATCGACAGGCGTCCACAGCCCGCCGGGAATCCACACCAACGCCGCGTCGACGTCGGCCGCCGCCGCGGCAAAGAACGCGCGCATCGCATCCCGGTTGGCGGCCGAGGGCGAGACGCCCGGCCCCGAGCGGAACACGATCGCGTCCGCCGCGAGCGCCTCGGCCGCCCGCCGGGTCGCGTCCCAGCCCCGGTCGCGCACCGGCCCCGGGCGAAAGCACCCGTCGTGGGTCACGGCCGCCGCCGCGACGACGGCGAATCGCGCGTGATCCGGGGCTTCGCGGCGCCACCGGCGCAGCGATGCCGGACGTGGCTGCCCGCGGAACACGACGTCTGTCTCGAGCAGGGACAGCCCGCCGAAGTAGTGGGCGCGCGACATGCGCGGCGGGAGCTTGGCGCACCCGACGAGCACGCGCGGGCGGTCTGGGAGGCTCGCTGGCATGCGATTCGCGGTGGCCCGGACGGGCCGATCGATGGTAAAGGTCCGCGCACGTATACCGCAACCCGCCGCGCGAAGGGAGCACACGCATGAAGTTCTTCATCGACACCGCCGATGTGGCGGAGATTCGCGACGCGGCCGCGATGGGCCTCGTCGACGGCGTCACGACGAACCCCAGCTTGGTGGCCAAGACGGGCCGGAAGTTCCGGGATGTCTTGCTCGAGATCTGCGACATCGTCAAAGGGCCGGTGTCGGCGGAGGTCGTATCGACCGACTGCGACGGCATGCTCGCGGAGGCGCGCGAGCTGGCCGCACTGCGCGACAACATCGTCGTCAAGGTGCCGCTCATCCCCGAGGGGCTCAAGGCCGTCAAGGTGCTGTCCGAGGAAGGCATCGCGACGAACGTGACCCTGTGCTTTTCGCCGACGCAGGCGCTGCTGGCGGCCAAGGCCGGTGCCACCTACATCTCGCCGTTCGTCGGCCGCATCGACGATCGGTCGGGCGACGGCATGGAGGTCGTCGCTCAGATCGTGCAGATCTACGAAAACTATGGCTTCGACACGCAGGTGCTCGTCGCGTCGGTGCGCCACCCGATGCACGTGCTGCAGGCGGCGCTTCTGGGCGCGCATGTCGCGACGTGTCCGCACAAGGTGCTGCTGCAACTCGCCCAGCATCCGCTCACGGACCTCGGGCTCGCCGCGTTCCTCGAAGACTGGAAGAAGGTCCCGCAGTAGGACGCCGTTGCGCACGGGTACACCAGCGAGGTCGCCGGATGCGACGCGAGATCCGGCGCCCGCCCGCCGCGAACGAGCGCGCGCGCCAAGACGCGGTGCCGACGGGCGCGCGGGCGTAGCCCGACAGGCCCCGCGGGTCGCGACCGCGGCCAGCGGCGATGCGCGACGGCCTCGTCCAGGCGCCGCCGCGCGCCGCGCGCGGTTGAGCCGGCCGCCGGCGCGGGTACAGTGATGCAAATGGCCGAGCGCCGCGCATTTTCCGTCGCGATCTACGCCCGCCGGGGCGGCCCGGGCGGGCGCGTGCTCGTGATCCACCACCGGCGACTCGCCACCTGGCTGCCCGTCGGCGGCGAACTCGAGCCCGGCGAGACGCCCCTGGAGGCCGCGCGCCGCGAGTTGCGCGAGGAGACGGGGCTGGCCGGCGCGTTCCCGGCCCTGCGCGGCGCGTGTGACGGGGTGCCCCCCGGGCTGCTGGGCTACGAGGAACACGGAGCGGGCAGCAAGGGCCTGCACATGAACTTCGTGTTCGTCGCGGACGTGGGCGACGAGCCGGTGCGGCCCAACGACGAGTTTTCCGACTACCGGTGGGTGGACCGCGCCGAACTCGCCGCGCTGGAATCGCCGCGCAACGTCCGGGAGTTCGGCTTCCTGGCGCTGGACGCACGATGAGGGTCCGCGTCCGCAACCACGTCAACCCGCTGAGCCCCGCCTTCTCGGTGCTGCGCGGCCGGCGGCCGGACATCCCGCGCGGGATGCCGGTCGAGGTCGAGGTCGGGTGCGCGGACGCCCAGTTCTTGTTCGAGCGGGCCGCGCGGTGTCCCGACCGGTTCTACGTCGGCCTCGAGATCCGCGAAGAGCTCGTCGACGCCGTCAACCGGCGGGCGACCGACGAGGGCGTCCCGGTGTGCGCCGTGTTTTGCAACGCGAACGAACACCTGCGGGAGCTGTTCGATCCCGAGTCGATCAGTCGCATCTACATCAACTTTCCCGACCCGTGGTTCAAGCGCCGCCACCGCAAGCGGCGCATGGTGGACGCCGGCCTCGCGCGCGACTGCGCGCGCGCGCTGGCCGGGGGCGGCGAGCTGTTCGTGCAGACGGACGTGTGGGATGTGGCGCTCGATGCGCTCGCGGCGTTCGACGGCGTGCTCGACAATCGCGCGGGGGAGTGGAGCTTCTGGAAGCAGGGCAACCCGTTCGGCGCCACGTCGTGGCGCGAGCGCCAGTGCGCCGCGCGCGGCCGGCCCGTGTGGCGGCTCCTGTTCGACAAGCCCGCGTAGCCGCGCGCCGCGGTCACACCGCGACGCCGAGTTCGACGAGCGCCCGCTCGAGGGCGTTCGCGCGGTCGCGCAACTCGGCCGCTCGCTCGAAATCGAGTTCGGCCGCGGCCGCGCGCATGTCGGCGCGCAGCCGTTCGATGTCGGCGCGCAGCGCCGCGGGGTCGCTCGCCGGCAACTCGGACGCGCGGTCGATCGGCGTGCGCGGCCGCGCCTCGCCGTCGCCGGCCGAGTCGCCCGCGGTGTCGCCGCCCGCGATCGCGCGCTGCACGGTGCGCGGCGTGATGCCGTGTTCCTCGTTGTACGCCGCCTGCAGCGCGCGCCGCCGGTTCGTCTCGTCGATGGCCGCGCGCATCGACGCCGTGATCGTGTCCGCGTACATGATCACGCGCCCGTCGACGTTGCGCGCGGCGCGGCCGCACGTCTGGATGAGCGATCGCTCCGCGCGCAAGAACCCCTCTTTGTCCGCGTCGAGGATGGCGACGAGACCGACCTCCGGCAGATCGAGCCCCTCGCGCAGCAGGTTGATGCCCACGAGCACGTCGAACTCGCCGCGGCGCAGGTCGCGGATGATGTCGATGCGCTCGAGCGTGTCGATATCCGAGTGCAGGTAGCGGACCTTGACGCCGAGGTCCGCGTAGTACTCGGTGAGGTCTTCCGCCATCCGCTTGGTGAGCGTCGTGACCAGCACGCGCTGGCCGGCCGCCACGGCCGCGCGAATCTCGGCGAGCAGATCGTCGACCTGATCGGTCACCGGACGAACCTCGATCTTCGGGTCGAGCAGGCCGGTCGGCCGAATGATCTGCTCGACCACGACGCCGCCGGCCCGTTCGAGTTCCCAGTCGCCCGGCGTCGCCGACACGTAGATGACTTGCCGCGCGCGCTGTTCCCACTCCTCGAACGTCAGCGGGCGGTTGTCGAGCGCGCTCGGCAGGCGGAACCCGTAGTCGACGAGCGTCTGTTTGCGCGAGCGGTCGCCGCGGTACATCGCCTGAAGCTGCGGGATGGTCTGGTGCGACTCGTCGATCACCAGCAGGTAGTCGTCGGGGAAGTAGTCCATCAGCGTCGGCGGCGGCTCGCCCGGCTCGCGGCCGGTGAGATGGCGCGAGTAGTTCTCGATGCCCTTGCAAAACCCGGTCTGTTCGAGCATTTCGAGGTCGAACAGCGTGCGGTGCTCGAGGCGCTGGCGTTCGAGCAGCTTCATCTCGGCGCCGAGTTCGGCGAGCCGCTCGCGCAGCTCGACGCGGATGCTGTCGATCGCCCGCTTGAGATGGTCGCTGGGCGTCGCGTAGTGGGAGGCCGGGAAGATCGTCGCGCGCTCCATCGTGCGCTTGACCTTGCCGCGCAGCGGGTCGACTTCGGAGATGGCTTCGACCTCGTCGCCCCACCACTCGATCCGGATCGCGGTGTCCACCTCGTAGGCGGGGAACACCTCGACCGTGTCGCCGCGCACGCGGAACGTCCCGCGATGAAAGTCGATGTCGTTTCGGTCGTACTGCAGCTCGACCAGGCGGCGCAACACGGCGTCCCGGTCGACCGTCTCGCCGACGGCGACCGGGCAGGTCATCGCCGCGTAGGTCTCCTGAGCGCCGATGCCGAAGATGCACGATACGGACGCGACGATGATCACGTCCCGGCGCGACAGCAGCGCGTAGGTCGCCGCGTGCCGCATGCGATCGATCTCCTCGTTGATGAGGGAGTCCTTTTCGATGTAGGTGTCCGTGCTCGGCACGTACGCCTCGGGTTGGTAGTAGTCGTAGTAGCTCACGAAGTAGTGCACGGCGTTGTGCGGGAACAGCTCCTTGAACTCGCCGTACAGCTGCGCCGCGAGCGTCTTGTTGTGGGCGATGACCAGCGTCGGCCGCTGCACCTCGGCGATCACGTTGGCGATGGTGAACGTCTTGCCCGAGCCCGTGATGCCGAGCAGCACCTGATGGCGCTCGCCGGCGCGCAGGCCGTCGACGAGCTGGCGGATGGCCTTGGGCTGATCGCCGGTGGGCTCGAACCGGGATACGAGCTGGAACATCGAGGGCAATCATGGCCCACATCGCCGCCGGCCGCCGCGGTCGTCGACCGGTGGCGGCGCGCGCCGATCTGCGGTACGGGTTGCGGATGACTCCGGCCGATCGGCGCCGGGCCGCGGCGGCGCGGATCCGCGGCTTCTACGCGGTCATCGACCGGCCGGGGCGACCCGTGCCGGCGGGCGCCGCGGCGGTGCAGGTGCGCCTGAAGGACGAGCCGGCGGCCGTCGTCGCGGCCGAGGTCGCCCGGGCGCGGGCGGAGGCGCCGGAGGCGCTCGTGGTCGTCAACGACCGGCTCGACGTGGCGCTGGCGGCGCGCGCCGGCGCGGTGCACCTGGGCCAGACGGACCTGCCGCTGGCCGACGCGCGCCGGGTGGCCGATGCGGCGGGCCGTCCGGACCTGCTGATCGGCATCTCGACGCACGACTGCGGCCAGGTGCGGGCCGCGGTCGCCGGCGGCGCCGACTACCTCGGCTTCGGCCCCGTGTTCGCGACGGCGACCAAGGCCAACCCCGACCCGGTGCAGGGCGTCGCCGGCCTGGCCGCGGCGGTGCGCGCGGCCGGCGCCGTGCCGGTGGTCGCGATCGGCGGCATCACGCCGGCGCGGGCGCGCGAGGTGGCGGCGGCGGGCGCGGCGGCGGCGTGCGCGATCGCCGGCGTGTACGGCGCCTCGGATCCCGCGGCCGCGGCCGCGGCGATTGCGGCCGCGTTTGCCGCCGCTGACCGGTGACGCGCGCGGAGGCGCCGCGCCGGAGCCGGTCGTCCGCGGGTCAGCGCGCCAGGGCCGGCGGCCACACGCGCACGCGCGCGGCGAACGCGCCGCGGTTGTTGCCGGTGTCGCGGTCGTTGACCCCGAGGCGCAGCCGCCCGCTCGACGGCGCGACGAACGACCGCTCGCGGCCGATGTAGAACCGCGTGTCGCCGACCGCGGCGATCAGCGCGCCGTGGCCGACGTCGGCGAACCCGGCGACGTTGTAGTCGCTCGGCGCGCGCTGCCCTTCGGGGCCGGCGCAGTGCGCGACGTCGTCGCCTTTGGTGCAGACCTCGTCCGAGGCGTCGACCGTCACCCGTTGGCCGGCGACGAGGTCGACTCCGGTGTCGGTCCAGGTCGCGCTGGCCGCCACCGCGATGCGCTGGACGACCTCCGGCTCGTCGCCGGTGGGCAGCGGTGCGGTCGCGACCTCGAGCGTGAGCCGCTTGACCGATCCGAACGGGCCGAGGGTGACGACCGGGGCGCGCAGCAGGTCGGCCAGCGGCACCACCGTCGCGCCGATCGGGTCGAACCGCGTCGGGCCGTCGTAGTCGGCCACGACGATGCGCACCGTGTGGCGCTCCGCGTCCTGCGGGCGGACGGCGAACTCGAACGCAAAATTCCACACCGGATTGAACGCCCGCGGGCGCATCGGCGAGCGGAACACCTGGCCGTCGATCTGCACGAGCACCATCGGATCGGCCGCCTCGCTGCGCGCCGCCTCGTCGGCGGCGCGGGGAGCGTCGATCGGTACGCCCACGACGTCGAGCGACCGGGCCAGCTCGGGATGGCCGTCGAGGTAGGCGGCGAGCACGCGGTCGATCGCCCGGTCGTCCTTGGCGTCGCCGGCGTCCCACTGCTCGCCGTTGGGCATCAAGCCCGCGACGTCCGCGGACACGACCGTGACGGTCACGCGCTGCGGCGGCTGCGGCGGCGCGTCGGGGGGCGCTGCGTCCGCCGGGGCAGGCGGGGCGGTTTCGGCTGTGGGCGACGGCGGCGTCGCGGCGCCTGCGGCGGGAGGGGCAGCCGGGGCGCCGCACCCGGCGAGCGCGGCGGCGGCGATCCAGGCGAATCGGTGCGTGTGCATCAGCGGACGTAGATTACCCCGCGCACGGTGCGGCGGCTGCGCTGTTCGGCCACCGATGCGTGTGCGGCGTGGCACAGAAAGTAGTGATACGCGGCCGGCGTGGCCATCCGCAGCTTCCGCAGCTCGCGGAACGTGCGGGCGTGCGGGCCGAACCGGTGAAACGCGCGTTGCGCCACGGCCAGCCGCCGGGCCACGACCGGGTCGTGCCACGCGTCGTAGCGCGTCCCGCCGCCGGCGGCTCGCCCGGTGAGGTACGGCCGCAGGGCCGCGACGTCGTCGCCGACGGCGTACCGGTCGTCGAGGATGGCGTCGAGCCGAGAGCGGTCGATCTGCGCCGCCAGCGGCGAGCGCGCGTACAGCTCGGCCCACGCGCGCACCAGCTCGTTTTCCACCAGCAGCGCGCCGATCGCCTGCACCGCGCGCGTGTCGGCGAGGTCGTCGAGCCCGGCCCACACCAGCAGCTTGTCGAGGGTGCCGATGTCGGCGATGCCGATGTCGTCGCGGCGGATGCGGTAGCCGGTGTAGCCGGTCGCGGTCGCCGGCAGCGGCGGCACGTCGGCGCACAGCCGGTCCGCCGCCAGGCGCAGCCGCCAGCTCGCGACCGCCGCGCGCCCGGCGCGGTCCACCCGCACCTCGATCCGGCGCGCCTCCTGCGGGAAGTCGGTCGTCGACCCGACGAGCAGCTCGGGGATCGAGCGGCCGTCGGGCAGCGCGAGCGCGCGCTCGCGCGACAGGTGTTCGTGCGCCGCGACGTACGCGACGATGCGCGGATGCGTTTCGAGGAACCGAAGCACGCGGTCGCGGCTGGCCGGGTCGAGCGCCGACACCGGGTAGTGCGCGAACACCACGAACGCCGACACGTCGCCCGCGACGCGCGCCTCGAACAGGGCGCGGTCGAGGAACCGGAGCTGCTCGCGCGACACGGCGCCGACGGTCCCGGCGCCCTGGGACGCGGTCACGTCGAACGCGCGGTAATCGACCGTGTCCAGGAACACGCCCCACGCCGGCGCGACGCCCGGGTCGGCGCCGCCGAGCGGCCGGACGTAGTACAGGTGGGCGTCCGCGTAGTCGGTCGGGCCGCCGTCGCCGGTGCGCGCGTCGGTGGCCCACGCCGGCGCGCGCGGAAGCCGCGCCGCCAGCGCGGCGACGGCGCGACCCTTGGTGAGCCGGTGGTCGTCGAACGACTCGGGCTCGGAGCAGGCGCGCGTCCAGTCGTTCGGCATGTCCGTGATCTGCAGCGCGCCGTCGACGTCGTCTTTGGACGTGTAGTTGCCGACGAAGAAGCCGTCGTGGTTGGACGTGACCGCGAGCAGGGTGCGGAGCCCGGCGGTCGCGAGCACGTCGAAGAACGCGGCCAGCTCCTGGTCGCACGACAGGTCGGCCGCGTCCCCGAGGAACACGGGGGTGTGGTCGCGCCAGCGGCGGCGCCAGTCGGTCAAAAACGCGCGCAGCAGCAGGTCGGACCCGTCGTCGAGCGCCGCGGGCCGGACGGCGACCTCGACGAGGATGTCGGCAAACGGCGACTGCGCGAACGTGCGCTTGCCGAACAGGTAGTGCAACTGCGAGTCGCCGAACGCGAACACGCGCGCCGCGACCCGATCGTAGGTGGTCGGGTCGGCCCCCGCGCCGCCGGGCGGTTCGCGCTCGTCGAGGAACGCGACCGGCGGCCGGGCGGGGGCCGCGGGCGGGGCGCGCTTCGCCTCGACCGCACCGGCGTCGCTCCCCGGGCGCGGCGACTCGCGGCCGGGCGCGCCGGTGCCCGCCGGCGTCGCGCCGGCCGCGCAGGCGGCGGCGGCCCACGCGATCAGCGCGGCGCCGCCGATCCGGCCCGCGATCGTCGCCGTGCGCGCCACGCCCCGGTCATAGCACACACTCCCGCGCCGGCCCGGCGCCTCCGGTGAGCCCCGCCCGCCGAGCGCGACGACCCCGAACGCGAGGCGGGCGGGATTCCGCCGGGACGCCGCGCGCTGCGCGGGCGGACCGCGCGCGACGCCGTCCAGCGACACGGGCTCGCGCCGGCCGCGGGCGCGCGTCAGGCGTCGTCGGCGGGCGCGCGGGCCGCCAACAGCTTGCGGGCCGTCGCCACCAGCATCGCCAGCCACACCGCCGCGATCGATCCGCCCATGGCAACCCACGACGCGCGCCCCTCGGCCAGGCCGCGGCGGATCAGGGAGAAGCACACGCCGGGCGGCAACACGAGCAGCCCGACGACGACGGCGAGCAGGACGAGGCCGAGCAGTCCGACGATGACGAACGCGGTCGCCTCGGGGCGGTCGGCAGGGTGGGCCGGTTCGGTCATGGCCTCAACTCTGACACACCTTGCGGTTTTTGCGATTGCGCTTGAGGAAGCGCAGGCGGTCCGCCGCCTTCCTCTTCAGAGACGACTTCGGGTAGTTGCGCGCGAGGACGGCATAGTAGGCGAGCGCATCGGTGCACCAGCGGAGCTTCTCGGCGCTCGTTCCCGCCCGAAATAGCGCGTCGTCGGCCCACTCGCTCTGCTTGTACTCGTCGAACACCTTCTGGTAGATGGCGATCGCCTTTTCGAAGTTGCCGGCGCGGAAGTGGGCCTCGCCCCAGTAGTACATCGCGTCGTCGGCCAGCTCGTGTCCGGGCCACTTGCGCACGAACGTGCTGAACCCGACGCTGGCCTTCTGGAAGTCGCCCGCGGCCAGCGCGCGCTTGGCGTCGCTGTAGGTGTCCGCCGCGCTCTTGGGCGGCGGTTGGTTGGCCTTTTCCTCGAGGGCGGTGAGCCGCGAGTCGAACGCGGCGAGCCGCGCCTCGTAGCTGGCCTGCAGTTGCTGGATCTGCGTGCGCAGCTCGCTGGCGATGCGCTGCGCTTCCTGCACGGTCCCGTTCATCGCCGCGAGCTGTTCGCGCATCGCCTGGACGTCCGCGCCCAGGTCCGCGCTGTTTCGCTGCAACAGCTCCGTCGCCTGCGACAGCACGCGCTCGAGCTGCGCGATCTTGTTTTGCAGCTCGGACTCTTTGGTTTCGAGGCGCTGTTCGATGGCGTCGACGTCGCGGCGAAGCTGGTCGCCCGCCCGCTTCGACGTGAACGCGAAACAGCCGGATAGGGCCGCCGCGACGAGCGCCCAGATCGCAACCTGGCGCATCATTGCCACTCGAAGTCCACGCGCCGGTCGCGCTTCCAGCTCTCCTCGTCCGTGCCGGTCGCGTCGGCTTCGCCCTTCGGGACGATGCGGAAGCGCGCCGGGTCGATGCCGAGGCGCGCGAGGTAGTCGGCGACGGCGCGGGCACGGCCGTCGGACAGCGCGATGTTGTACTCGTCCGTTCCGCGCGGATCGGTGTGGCCGATCACGTACACGCTGCGCTCGCTTTCCTGTTTGAGGCAGTCGGCGTCCTTCGCGAGCACGTCGCGGGCTTCGGCGCTGAGGGCGGCGGAGTCGAATTCGAAGTAGACCGATTCGAGGGTGCACGTCGTGTCCGGCTGCGGTCCGCCGAGACCGACGCGCTGGCAGCGTCCGTCCACGCAGTCCTCGTCGTCGGCGCAGTCCTCGTCTTTGACGCACTGGCCCGGGCGCAGGCACGCGCCGTCGGTGCACTTTCCGCCGGGGCAGTCGGCGTCGGACGTGCACGCGACGCACTGGTGGTCCTTGCACACCTGGAAGTTCGGGCAGTCCGCGTCCGACTCGCACCAGCCCTCCGCGGCGACGCACGCGTTGGCCTCGCAGCGCTGGCCCTTTTCGCAGTCGTCGTCGTCGCGGCACTGGACGCACTTTTTGTCGACGCAGTGCTCGCCCGGCTTGCAGTCCTTGTCGCCGGCGCAGTTGGGATACTTCGGCTTCTTGTCGGGGCAGCCGGCGAGCAGCGCGAGGGCCGCCGCCAGCGCGAGGGCCGCCTGCCCGGCCGCGAGTCGGAATCGGGAACTCCGCATCGCCGTCACCCTATGCCCGGTTGCGTCCGCCGTCAACTTGCCGCCGGGCGGCGCATCACAGCCCGTACTTGGCGATCTTCTGGCTCAGCCCCTGGCGGGTGATGCCGAGCTCCTTGGCGGCGCGCGTGCGGTTGCCGCCGTGGCGCTCGAGCGCCTGCGCGATGATCCGCCGCTCGAACTCGGCGACGAGCTCGCGCAAGCTCGCCTCCGGCCGCTCGGGGATGATCGCGGCCAGGCGCTCGCGCGGCCCGCGGCTGCGGATGTCCGGCAGGTCGGCGACGCCGCCCGACGGCGTGAGAGCCACCGCACGCTCGACCACGTTCATCAGCTCGCGGACGTTGCCGGGCCAGTCGTAGTCGAGCATCCGCTGCATCATGCGGTCGGAGATGCGGATCCCCTCCTTGCCGAGGCGCCGCTGGAACCGCGCCAGCGCGTGGTCGACGAGCAGCGGGATGTCGCCGGTGCGCTCGCGCAGCGGAGGCAGCGAGATCGGCACGACGTTGAGCCGATAGAACAGATCTTCGCGGAACTCGCCGCGCGCGATCGCCTCTTCCAGGTCGAGGTTGGTCGCCGTCACGAGGCGGATGTCGACGTGCAGCGTCTGGTTGCCGCCGACGCGTTCGAACGCGCGCTCCTGCAGCACGCGCAGCAGCTTGACCTGCACCGCCGCCGGCATGTGGCCGACCTCGTCGATGAACAGGGTGCCGCCGTCGGCGCGCTCGAACCGGCCGAGCTTGCGCGTCTGGGCGCCCGTGAACGCCCCGCGCTCGTGGCCGAACAGCTCGCTTTCGACGAGGGACTCGGGCAGCGCCGCGCAGTTGACCGCGATGAACGGCCGCTCGCGGCGGGCCGACAGCGAGTGAACCAGGCGCGCGACCATCTCCTTGCCGGTGCCGGTCTCGCCGCGGACGAGCACCGTCGCGTCGCTTTTGGCCACGCGCTCGATCTGCTCGAACACCGCCTGCATCGCCGGGCTGCGGCCGACCATCTCGAACATGCCGTAGTCGGTGTGCGCGCGGCGGACGCGCTCGACCTCGTGCAGCGCGCGGCGGACCTCGTCGATCACGCCGCCGGTCACGTTGGCGTGCCACACCAGCACGTCGCCGTCTCCGGGATCCGCTCCCGGCGTGCGCGCGTCCGACACGGTGATGCCGGCGGCGCGCAGCGCGGCGGTCACGGCGGCGGCGGCGGCCGGCGGAGCGAGCACGAGCGCCCGGCGGCCCGCCGGCGCCGCCGCGGCGACCGCGCGTTCGACCCGGCGCCGCAGCTCTCGCAGGTCCACCGGCTTGGGCAGAAAGTGCGAGATGTGGCCGCGGTTGATCGCCTCGGTGAGCACGTCGGCGTCGCCGAACGCCGACACGAGGATGCGCTCGGTGCGCGGCGCGATGCGCGCCGCGCGCTCGAGCAGCTCGACCCCGGTGAGGCCCGGCATGAGATGATCGGTCACGAGGGCGGCGTAGTCGGCGCGGCGCAGGCGCTCGAGCGCGTCCGCACCGTCGGTGGCCGTTTCGATGCGGCCGACCCCGCGCAGCGCGCGCGCGAGCATGTCGAGGTTGTCGGGCTCGTCGTCGACGATGAGGACCGCCGGACGCTCGTCCGCGCGCTGGCCGGCGACCGCGGTCACGGCCGACTCCAGCCGGGCGGCGGCGCGCCCCGGGGAGCGCCGCGCGCGGGGCGGCCGCCCGCGGGCCTCCCGTCTGCGCGGCCATCGGCGTCCCGCGGTGCAGGCGGCCAACCACGTGGTGCCATGTCCCGAGTGTCAATGATTCTTGCGCACGTGTAAAGATAAATTGCGGTCGGCTGTAAACGTTTCTTGCGCACGACGAACCGCCTGAAATCCAACACGTTGGATTTCATACCCGAACGATGGTGGCATGAAGCGTGCTAGTTCACTGAAGCGAATTTCGGTAATCGGCGACACACAACCTGTACGCTCCGGCACCTTTTCATGAAGATCCTCGTAGTCGACGATGAGCACAGCTTCGGCCGGCTGTTGGGCCACACCCTCAAGCGGCTGGGCCACAAGCCCGTGCTCGCGACGCATCCGCGGGACGCGCTCGACCAACTGGCGCCGGACATCGACGCGGTCATCACCGACATCGACATGCCGGAGATGAGCGGCGTCGACCTGGCGCGCGCGATCCTCGCGCGAGACGAGGCGATGCCGATCGCATTTTGCACCGGCAGCGCACCCGAAGGCCGCGCGCGATCCGAAGCGGCGGCGCTCGGTCGCGTGTTGCCGAAGGTGTGGACCGTCGCGGACGTCAAGGACGTGGTCGAGGATCTCCGCCGCCGCCGGGAGGCCGCGCGCAGCACCCCCGCGCCGGTCGAGGCCCGCCCCGCCGCCGCGTCGCCGGTGCTCGAGGCGGCGGCTGCCGGCGCCGACCCGGACACGATCGAGCCGGCGCCGCGCGCGCGGTCGCGGCGGCGCGCCCGCCGGTTGCGCGTCGACATCCCGTCGTGGGACCACGTCCTCCGCATGTGCCGTGCGGCCGGTTCGCGACCGGTGCGCATCGCGGTGCCCGCACCGTCCGGCCTCGCCGCGGGCACTCCGGTCGACGTGAGTCTCGTGTTGCCCGAGGAGATCAGCGTCAAGATCGACGGCGTGGTCCGGTCGGTCGAGGACGGCGGCGACGGGCGCGCGCGCGCCCGCGTGGAGCTGGTCGGCCTCACCGCCGACGTCGCGGGGCGCTTGCAGCGGCTCGCCGAGGCCGAGCAGCCGACCACGCCCCGCCCGCGGTTGAGCGCCTACCTGCACGTTCGCGGCACGGCGCGGCGCGGCGCCGCCGCGGCCGGCCGGCTCGCGCGCGGCACCGATCGCGACATGCGCGTGAGCGACCTGATGCGCGCCAACGACCGCCTGCGCGCCCAGATCGACGGGCTGGCGGCGGCGCTCGCGGCGTCGGAGGCCGGCGACGACTGAAGGGTTCGACATCGAGAGGGATCGAGGCGCGGGGCGTCCTCTTCCCCCCATCCACCCATCCCCCCACGACGACCGCGCCTCTCCCTCTCGAACTTTGCGCCCGGCGCCCGGCGCCGACCTGACAACCGAATCACCGAGCCCGAGAGGGCCCCGCACGGGATCGAGGCGCGGGGCGCCCTCCCCCCACATTCGACCCTTCTCCGCCGCCCTCGCCCGCCCTCTCGGCCCATTTCCCTCCCCGCGGCCCGCACGGCCGCGCCGTCTCCCTCGAGAGGGATCGAGGCGCGGGGCGTTCACTTCCCTCCGACCCCCCTGCGACGACCGCGCCTCTCCCTCTCCCCCTTTTGCCCCGCGGCCGGTTTCTGGCCCGCGGCCGGCCGCCGCACCGGGTTACGCGGCGGACAGCAGAATTCGCTCGCACAGGGTGGCGTAGTCGAGCCCCGCGGCGGCGGCGATCTTCGGCAGCAGGCTGGTCTCGGTCATGCCCGGCAGCGTGTTGACCTCGAGGACGAGCGGCTCGCCGTCCGGCGTCACGCGCAGGTCGACGCGCCCGTGGGCGCGGCCGCCGATCGCCGTCCACGCGGCGCGGGCGGCCGCGTGCACCCGCTCGCGCACCCGCGCCGCCAGCGGCGCCGGCACGCGGTAGGTCGTGTCGCCGCGCGCGTACTTGGCCGCGTAGTCGTAGAACCCGTCTGCGGGGACGACCTCGACGTCGCCGAGCACCTCTCCGTCGAGAATCCCCACGCACACCTCGGCTCCGTCGACGAACGCCTCCACGAACGGGACCCCGTGGCACGCGGCCGCCCGAGCGACCGCGTCGGGTAGCCCCACCGGGTCGCGCACGATCGTGACGCCGACGGACGAGCCTTCGCACGACGGCTTGACCACGCACGGGAACGTCTCGACGCGCTCGGTCGCGTCCGCCGCGAGGTGCCAGCGCGGCGTCGGCACGCCCGCCTGGTCGAAGATGCGCTTGGCGGCGACCTTGTCCATCGCGAGCGCGCTCGCGAGCACGCCGGAGCCGGTGCCCGGGATGCCCATGCACGCCAGCAGGCCCTGGACATGGCCGTCCTCGCCGAGCGTGCCGTGCAGCGCGTTCCACACGACGTCGACGCCGGCCGCGTCGAGCAGGTACGGCAGCGACGACCCGCGGTTCCAGTCGATGGCGACCGCGTCGTAGCCGCGGCCTCGCAGCGCCGCGAGCACCCCGCGGCCGCTGCGGAGCGACACGTCGCGCTCGGACGACAGGCCGCCCATGAGCACTCCGATGCGTTTAGTCTTCACCGAGCACCTTCACTTCCAGCGCGAGGTCGACGCCGTGGACCTCGCGCACGCGGTCGCGCACGCGGTCGATGAGCGCGAGCATGTCGGCGGCGGTGGCGCGTCCCGCGTTGACCAGCCAGTTGGCGTGAACCGGCGAGCAGACGGCGTCGCCGACCCGCTCGCCCTTGAGCCCGGCCGCCTCGATCAGCCGGCCCGCGAAGTCGCCGGGCGGGTTCTTGAAGATCGAGCCGGCGTTGGCGACCCGCTTCGGCTCGCGGGCGCGCCGCCGCCGCCGGAGCGCCGCCACGTCCGCTTCGATCGCCGCGAGGTCGCGCGCGCGCAACGCCAGGCGGGCGCTGGCCACGATCTCGTCGGGCGGCAGCGCGGAGCCGCGGTAGACGAATCCGCATGCGGCGTTGTCCCGCACGGCGAGTTGTCCGTCGGCGAGCCGGACCGACCGCACCTCGACGGTCACGTCCTTGAACTCGCCCAGGTAGGTGCCGGCGTTCATGACCAGACCGCCGCCGACCGACCCGGGGACGCCGGCGAGGAACTCGACGCCACCGAGCCCCCAGCGCATCGCCGCCGCGAGCAGCTTGCCCGTGGCGACCCCGGCGTCGACCTCGACGTCGCCGGCGCCGACTCGCGCGATCCGGCGCAGCCGCCGCGTCGCGATCACGACGCCGCGAATGCCGCCGTCGCGGACCAGCAGGTTCGTGCCCGCGCCGACCGCGACGATCGGCAGGCCCCGCTCCCGGCAGCCGGCGACCAGCGCCTGCAGCAGGCCGATCGAGTCGGGCTCGGCCCAGGCGTCGGCCGGACCGCCGATGCGCAGCGTGGTGCGCCGCGCCATCGGCACGTCGAACGTCACCCGATCGCCGAGCAGGTCGGTCAACCACGCGCGGTCGCCGGCGGCAAGCCCGCGCGAGCGGCTCATCGGTCGCTCGATGGGGCCCGCCGCGCGCGAATCCGATCGCTGCACCCGCTCGAACTGCGCACCGGCCACGGGGCTCGCCTACGCATGCGGCCGCTGCTCGTCCCGCAACAGCGCCAACAGCTCGCCGCAGGTGAGCTGGATGTTGCCGGCGCCCAGCGTGATCACGAGGTCGCCCGGCCGAACGATCGAGGCCAGGTGCGGCGCGACGTCGGCGCGGTCGGGGATGTACGTGACGTCTTTGTGGCCGTGTTCCCGGATCGCTTGCGCGAGCAGGTCGGCGGTCGCCCCTTCGATGGCGGGCTCGCCGGCGGCGAACACGTCGCACAACACGACGACGTCCGCGTCGTGGAACGACCGGGCGAAGTTGTGGAACTGGTCGCGCGTGCGCGTGAACCGATGTGGCTGGAACGCCGCGACGATCCGCCGGCCGGGGAAGCCGGCGCGCGCCCCCGCGAGCGTCGCGCGCACCTCCGTCGGGTGATGGCCGAAGTCGTCCACGACCATCACGCCGCGCGCCTCGCCGCGGACCGTGAACCGGCGCTGCACGCCGTCGAACGAGCGCAGCGCGCCGGCGACGGTGGCGAACGGTACGTCGAGAAAGTCGGCCACCGCCAGCACCGCCAGCGAGTTGAGGATGTTGTGGTCGCCCGGCATGTGCAGCTCGATCTCGCCGAGTTCCTCGGCGCCGCGCCAGGCGATGTAGCGGCTCGCGAGGCCCTCGTGGCGGACGTTGCGCGCCCGGTAGTGCGCCTGCGGCGACATGCCGTAGGTGACGTAGCGCTTCTGCACGTCGGGCAGGATCGACTGGACGGTGGGATCGTCGAGGCACAGCGCCGCGATCCCGTAAAACGGCACGCGGTTGATGAAGTCGACGAACGCCCGCTTGACGTTGTCGATCGTGCCGTAGTGGTCCAGGTGCTCGGCGTCGATGTTCGTCACCACCGCCACCTTCGGCGACAGCCGCAAGAACGAGCCGTCGGACTCGTCCGCCTCGGCGACGACGTAGTCCGACGTGCCGAGCCGCGCGTTCGCCATGCCCAGGCCGTTGACCCGGCCGCCGATCACCGCGGTCGGGTCGAGGCCGCCGGCCATCAGCGTGTGGGCGATCATGGTGGTGGTCGTCGTCTTGCCGTGCGAGCCGGCGACGTTGATGCCGAACTTCATCCGCATCAGCTCGCCGAGCATCTCCGCGCGCGGGATGACCGGGATCTTGCGGGCGCGCGCGGCTTCGACCTCCGGGTTGTAGCCCTTGATCGCGCTCGACGTGACCACGACGTCGGCGTCGCGGACGTTGTCGGCCCGGTGCTCGTAGGTGATCTTGCCGCCGATCGCCTCGAGGTGCTCGGTGATCTCCGTGCGGTTGACGTCCGAGCCGGACACGGGATAGCCGAGGTTGATGAGCACCTCGGCGATCCCGCACATGCCCATGCCGCCGATGCCGACGAAGTGAATGCGGGTGTCAGCCTTGTGAAACATGTTCGATCCAGTCGACGATGCGGTCGGCCGCGTCGGGCCGCCCGAGCGCCTTCATACCACTTCTCATACGCTCGAGGGCGGCCGGATCATCCATCAGGGCGGCGATCGCGTCGGCGAGGCGGCGGCCGTCGAGTGTGGTCTGGCGCAGCATCAACGCCGCGCCGCGCGCGGCCAGCTCGCGCGCGTTGATCTCCTGGTGGTTGTCGGCGGCCGTCGGCAGTGGGATCAGAATGGCCGGCACGCCGGCGACCGCCAGCTCGGCGACCGTCGCCGCGCCGGCCCGCGCGACGACCAGGTCGGCCCACGCGTACTGGGCCGCCATGTCGTCGATGAACGCGCGACAGTCGGCGTGCACGCCGGCATCGGCGTACCGCCGCCGGGTGCGCTCGAGGTCGCGCTCGCCCGTCTGGTGGACGACCGCCACCTCGCGGCCGCGCCGGCGCAACTCGGCGACCGCGTCCACCACGAGTTCGTTGATCGCGATCGCGCCCTGCGACCCGCCGAACGCGAACAGCCGCAGCGGTCGGTCCGGGTCGCGCTCGGCCGCGCCGTCCCGCCCGCCGTCGGTGAGGCGGGCGCGCAGCGCGGCGCGGATCGGCGTGCCAGTCATGACGACCCGCTTGGGCGCGAAGAACCGGCGCGTCTCGTCGAACGCGATGAACACGGCGCGGGCGATCTTGCCCAGGATCTTGTTGGTGAGCCCGGGGATCGAGTTTTGCTCGAGCACCGCCACCGGCACCCGCGACAGCCATCCGGCGAGCACCGCGGGGCCCGAGGCGTAGCCGCCGACGCCGAGGATGGCGTCCGGGCGAAACGACCGGATGATGCGGCGCGACTGCCACAGCGCGCGCGGGATGCGCAGCGCGCCGCGGACGGCGCCCCACGGGCCGACGGTCTTGATGCCGCTGATGTCGATGGTCGCGAGCGGCCAGCCGAGCTTGTCGAGCACCCGCGCCTCGATGCCGCGTTCGGTGCCGACGAACAGCACGTCGGCGTCCGGGTGGCGCGCGCGGAGCGCCTCGGCGACCGCGACGCCCGGAAACAGGTGGCCGCCGGTTCCGCCGCCCGCGATCAACAGCCGCATCACGCCCTCGCGATCGCGACGCGCGCGCGGCGGCGGCGCGCGCCGACGCGGTTGATCACGACGCGCCGGCGGGCCGGCGGCGGCGGCGCGCGGCGCGACACGTTGAGGACCAGGCCGATCAGGAACATCGACGTGACCAGCGACGAGCCGCCGTAGCTCACCAGCGGCAACGTGAGCCCCTTGGCCGGCAACACGCCGAGCACGACGCCCGCGTTGACGAGCGCCTGGAACGCGAACGTCACGGTGATGCCGAACGCGAGGTATGCGCCATAGACGTCGCGCGCGCCAAGGGCCGCCCGCACGCCCCGCCACAGCACCACCGCGAACAGCACGAGGACCGCGCAGATGCCGGCGAAGCCGAGTTCCTCGCCGATGCCGGACAGGATGAAGTCGCTGTGCATCTCGGGCATGTAGCCGAGGTGCTGCCGGCCGCGACCGAGGCCGACGCCGGTCGCGCCGCCCGAGCCGACGGCGATGAGCGACTGGACGACCTGGTACGCGACGCCGTCGGCGTAGGCCTCGGGGTTGAAGTAGGCCATGAACCGCTTGAGCCGCCATGGCGTGCCGACGATCGCGTAGTACACGGCGGGCGCCGCCGCGAGGACCGACAGTGCGATGTAGCTCACCTTCGCGCCGGCGACGAACAGCAGCGTGAGGGTCGTCGCGCCCAGGATGATGGCCGAGCCGAGGTCGGGTTGTAGAAGCAACAAGCCCATCATCGCGGCGCACACCACCAGGTGCGGCACGAACCCGATGGTGAACGCCTTGACGCGATCGGCCTTGCGCGCGAGCGAGTAGGCCAGATACGAGATCAGCGCCAGCTTGGCGATCTCGACCGGTTGAAACGTGAGCGGCCCGATCGCGAACCAGCGGGCCGCGCCGTTGATGCGCGCGCCGAAAAACGGCACGCTGGCCAGCAGCGCGAGAGCGACGAGCAGCAGCTTGTAGGTGTGCCGCCGCAGCCAGCGGTAATTCATCGTGGCGCCGGCCGCCATCGCGGCCAAGCCGAGGGACAGCCACACCAGCTGGCGCTGCAAAAAGTACGTGGAGTCGCCGTGCTTGTTGAGCGCGTAGACCGCGCTCGAGCTGAAGATCTCGACGGTGCCGATGCACACGAGCACCAAGGTGGCGGCCAGCAGCACGAGGTCGATGCCGCGTTCCGGCACTTCGACGATCGGCTGCTGGTCGACCAGCACGGGGCTGGAGCCGCGCGGCGGGCGAGCCTCGGGCACGCGCGGTCTGGCGGACGCGCGCTGTGGCGGGCGCGCGCGGCGAACGCCGCTGGCGCGGGCCGCGAGGCTTCGCCGGCTCGCCGCGCTCATCCGTCCGGCCGAAGCGAAGTTGTCGGAGCGGTCCGCTGTCACGGCGACTCCTGGGCGGACGCGGGCAGGACGGGTTCGGCCCCCACGGCCGCGAGCGCCGCCCGAAACGCATGGCCGCGCTCGGCGAAGTTGCGGAACATGTCGTAACTGGCGCACGCTGGCGACAGCACGACCGCGTCGCCGCCGTCGGCCAGCTCGGTGGCGCGCACGACCGCGTCGCGCATGTCCGCCGCGTCGACGATCGGATAGCGCGCGCCGTGCTCCTCGGCGGCGGCACGGATCAGCGGCGCCGCCTCGCCGAGCAGCACGAGGCCCTTGCACACGTCGTCGAGCGCGGCCAACAGCGGCTCGTACGAGCCGCCCTTGTCGACGCCCCCCGCGATGAGGACGACCGGCCGCGGGAACCCGGCCAGCGACGCCGCCACCGCCGCCACGTTGGTGCCCTTGGAGTCGTCGTAGTAGAGGATGTCGCCCCGGCGGCCGACCAGCTCCATGCGGTGCGGCTGCGGGCGAAACGCGCGCGCCCCGGCGCGCACCGCGTCCGGCGGCACGCCGGCGACGCGCGCCGCGAGGTAGGCGGCCATCGCGTTTTCGACGTTGTGCCGGCCCACGAGGGGCAGGTCGGCGAGCGGATAGCGCTCCTCGCCGCCGCCGGGCAACCGCAGCGCGATCGCGTCGCCGCCGGGCGCGATGCATGCGCCGCGGTCGACCTCGCCGGTCGACGAGAACACCAGCGGTTGCGCCTCGGATTGGCGCAGGCCATCGACGGTGAGCGGGCAGTTCGCGTTGGCGATGCCGACGTCGTCGCGCGTCTGCCAGCGAAACACGCGGGTCTTCATCGACGCATAGCGCTCCAACGTGCCGTAGCGGTCGAGGTGGTCCGGCGTGATGTTCAGGCACGCGGCCACACGCGGGCGAAACGACGTACAGAACTCGAGCATGAACCCCGCCACCTCGGCGACGATCAAGCCGCCCGGCCGATTCGCGTCCGAATCGACGGCGTCGATCAGCGGCATGTTGCCGAGGTTGCCGCCGCAAAACGTCGGCCGGCCGGAGGCGGCGCACAGCGCTCCGGCCAGCGCGGTCGTCGTGGACTTGCCGTTCGTGCCGGTGATCGCGATGAGCGGCGCGTCCGGGTGGAGAAAGCGGTAGGCGAGTTCGATCTCGGCGATGACCTCGACGCCCGCGGCGCGCGCGGCACGGGTTTCCGGCAGTTCGGGCACGCCCGGGCTCATCACCACCAGGTCGGCGGCGCGAAACGACGCCTCGTCGTGGCCGCCCACCTCGAGCCGGTCGACGACGCCGTCGAGCGCGGCCGCCGCGTCGCCGAGTTCCGCCAGCGGCTTGCGGTCCGTGGCGGTCACCCGCGCGCCGCGGGCCGCGCAGAACCGCGCGACGGCGACGCCCGTCTGGGCGAGCCCGACCACGACCACGCGCTTGCCGCGCAGATCCATGCCGCAAGTCTTGGCCGCTTTGGCCGCCGTCGCAAGAAATCGGCGGCGGGCGTCGCCGCGCGCCGAAAACGCCGGCGGGGCGCGGGTCGGTCAGCGCACCTTGAGCGTCGCGAGCGCCAGCAGGGCGAGCAGAACGCTCACGAGCCAGAAGCGGACGATGATCTTCGGCTCTTCCCAGCCCTTGAGTTCGAAGTGGTGGTGGATCGGCGCCATCAAGAACACGCGCTTGCCGCGGCTCTTGTAGGAGCCGACCTGGATGATCACGCTCAGCGCCTCGACCACGAACAGCCCGCCGACGATGAGCAGGGTCAGCTCGTTTTTGGTGAGCACGGCCATCATGCCGATGCCGGCGCCGAGCGACAGCGCCCCGACGTCGCCCATGAACACCGACGCCGGGTACGTGTTGTACCAGAGAAAGCCGATGCCGGCCCCGAGCATCGCCGCGCAGTAGATCGCGAGTTCGTACGCGCCGTCGACGTGGGCGATGCGCAGGTACTCGGCGATGGTGGATTGGGTGATCGTGCCGTCGGCCGACACGAGGGCGAGGGTCGTCTCGACGCCGGCGACGTACGCGAAGATCAGGAAGGTGCCGGCGTTGATGATCGTCGGGCCGATGGCGAGGCCGTCGAGGCCGTCGGTGAGGTTGACGGCGTTGGCGGTGCCGACGACGACGACCGACGCGAACAGCACGTAGCCCCAGACCGGCAGGTGGACGCTCGTCTGGTAGAAGTCCACAAACGGGATTTGCAGCGCGAGGCGCACGGACGGATCGAGCGTGTCGGACGTAAACAGGTACGTGAATGCGGCAAAACACATGCCGAACTCGCAGGCGAGCCGCAGCTTGCCCGATACGCCCTTCGTGTTCTTGTGGACGACCTTGCGGTAGTCGTCCCAGAACCCGACCGCGCCGAAGCCGACGGTCACCGCGAGCGCGAGCCACACGAGCGTGTTGCGCAGGTCGCACCACATCAGCGTGGCGACGGCCAGCGCGAACAGGATCAAGGAGCCGCCCATCGTCGGCGTGCCCTGCTTTTGCAGGTGCCGCTCGGGGCCGTCGTCGCGAATCGTCTGGCCGATTTGCTTGCGTTTGAGCTGCTCGATGAACCACGGCCCGAGCAAAAACGAGATCAGCAGCGAAGTGGCGGCCGCCGCGATGATGCGGGTCGACGGGTAGCGGAACACGCGCAAGAACCCGAGCCCGTCGACCTTGGCGAGGACGTCGTAAAACAGGTGGAAGAACATCGGCGACCCAGGGGTGTGTCCGGTGGATTATTGACCGAAACGCCGCGCCAGCGCGTCGACGACGCGCTCGAGACCGACCGCGCGCGACGCCTTGACCAGCACCCAGTCGCCGGGCCGCGTGCGCGCCGCCACGATCCGCGCGGCGTCGTCGGCGTCGTCCGCCGCCGTGCCGCCGAGTTCGGCCTGGAAGGCGCCGACGGCGACCACGTCGATGCCGAGTTCGGCCGCGAGGCGGCCCGCGGCGCGGTGGGCCGCCGCCGCCTCGTCGCCCAGTTCGAGCATGTCGCCGAGCACGGCGACCGCGGCGCGCTCGCCGCGCAGCTCGGCGAGCGCGCGCAGCGCGGCGGCCGTCGAGTCGGGGTTGGCGTTGTAGCAGTCCACCAGCACGTGGCGGCCGGCCACGTCGCGCACCTCCGACCGGCCCCACGCGGGCCGCGCGTTGGCCAGCCCGCGCACCGCGTCGGCCGGAGCCACCCCGACGGCGGTCGCGGCCGCGATCGCGCAGGTCGCGTCGATCGCGTTGTGGCGACCGACCAGCGGCAGCCGAAACGCGAGCCGCTCGCCGAACGCGACGACCTCGACGTCCGCGCCGGCGGCTCCGGCCGGGGTGTAGGTCGTCAGCCGCACGTCCGCGCCGTCCGCGTCGCCGAACCCGATCGCGCGCGGCGCCGCCGCGGCGCGGGCGGCGAGCCGCTCGTCGGCCGCCGGGTAGACCGCGACGCCGTGCGGCGGCAGGCGCTCGAACAGCTCTGCCTTGCCGCGCGCGATCGCGTCGCGGCTGCCGACGACGCCGACGTGGGCGACTCCGGCGTTGACCACCACGCCGACGTCCGGCTCGGCAATGTCGCGCAGGTAGGCGATCTGACCGAGCCCGCGCATCCCCATCTCGATCACCGCGTGGCTGTAGTGGTCCGCCAGGCGCAGCAGCGTCAGCGGCACGCCGGTCTCGTTGTTGAGCGAGCCCCGGGTCGCCAGCGGGCAGCCCACCGCGCCGAGGGCCGCCGCGATGAGCTCCTTGGTGGTCGTCTTGCCGACCGACCCGGTCACGCCGATCACCGGTCGGCCCCAGCGCCGGCGGACGTCGCGCGCGATGGCGCCGAGCGCCGCGCGGGTGTCGGGCCGTTCGATGACGATGGCGCCCGGCACGCCGCGCCCCGGCTCGACCACGACGCCGGTTGCGCCGGCATCGACCGCGGCGGCGCAGAACGCGTGTCCGTCGAAGCGCTCACCGCGGATCGCGACGTACAGGTCGCCGGGCGCCGCGATGCGGCTGTCGATCACGACGCGCGAAAACGCGTGGCCGTCGACGACGATCGGCCGCCGCGCGGCGACCGCCGCACGCGCCTCCTGCCGGTCGTCGAAGTGGATCTTGCGTCCGCCGACGTCCTGGTAGTCCTCGTGGCCCTTGCCGGCGATCAGCACGACGTCCCCCGGCACCGCGTCGGCGACCGCGGCGCGGATCGCGAGCCGCCGATCCCGATGGACGAACGTCGGGTCGGGCACGCCGGCGAGGATCATGCGAATGATCGCGTCGGGATCCTCGGTGCGCGGGTTGTCCGACGTGACGTAGGCGCAGTCGGCGCCGGCCGCGACCGCGGCGCCCATCGGCGCGCGTTTGGTCGGGTCGCGGTCGCCGCCGCAGCCGAACACGCACAGCAGGCGCCGGCGCGTGAGCGGTCGCAGCGCGGCGAGGACGTTGGCGAGCGCGTCCGGCGTGTGCGCGTAGTCGACCACGATGTCGAGCCCGGCGTCGTTGTCCACGCGCTCGACCCGGCCCGGAACCCCGTCGAGATCGGCGATGCCGCGGGCGACCGCCGCGTGCGGCAACCCGAGCGCCTCGCCGACCGCGACCGCCAGCGCGGTGTTGGCCACGTTGTAGGCGCCGATGAGCGCGGCGGACGCGACGTCGATGCGGCCGCGCGGCGTGTCGATCGCCGCACGCAGGCCCGCGATGGTCGACTCCGATGCCGCGACGCGCACGTCGGCGCCGGCGTCGGAACCGAGCGTCACCGCGATCCGGCGCGCGCCGGCCGGCGCCGCGTCCAGCATCGGCCGCCCGTGCGGATCGTCGACGAACGCGACCGCGGCGCCGCCCGGCGCGAGGTGATCGGCAAACAGCCGCCGCTTGGCCGCCGCGTAGGCGTCCATCGACCCGTGCACGTCGAGGTGGTCCTGGGTGAGGTTGGTGAACACCGCGACGTCGAACGCGACGCCCGCGAGGCGTCCCATCGCGAGTGCCGCCGACGATGTCTCGGCGACCACGTGCGTGCAGCCGGCGTCGCGCATCGCGGCGAGCACGCGGTGCAGCTCCAGGGGCGTCGGCGTCGTGTAGGGGGCCGGAACGACCTGGCCCGCGTAGCGGTAGTTGACGGTGCCGATCACGCCGGGGCGCGCACCGGCCGCCGCGAGGATCGCCTCGACCAGGTAGGTGGTCGTGGTCTTGCCGTTGGTGCCGGTGACGGCCACCAGCGCCAGCGCGTCGTGCGGCCGGCCGTACATGCGCGCGGCGCACAGTCCGAGCGCGAGCTCGGTGTCCGGCACGATCACTTGGGTGCACGCGACGTCCGGCAGCTCGTGGTCGACGACCACCGCCGCCGCGCCGCGCGACGCGGCCTGCGCGGCGAAGGCGTGGCCGTCGACGGTCGCGCCGCGGACGGCGACGAACAGGTCGCCGGGCTCGACGCGGCGCGAATCGTCGCGCACGGCGCGGACGTCCACGTCGGGGTCGCCGGCGACGCGGGCGCCGGACAGGTCGTGCAGGTATTCGGTGAGCTTCATCGCCGTGTTCCGGCTCCCGAGATCGTAGCGAACGGGGGCCGGCCGGCATCATGGTCGCCCGGCGCCGGCGCCGCAACGGCCACGGGCGCCGGTCCGCTCGGCGCCGCGCCCGGTCCCGCGCGCCGCCGGAGCCACGCGGGCCGCCCGCGCCGCGTCACGGTGCCGGCGGCGCGCCCGGCGGTGCGAGCACGAGGTGAAGCGTTCGTTCGGGGCAGGCCGCTCCCGGGGCGGGCTGTTGCGCCACCACCGTTCCGCTGCCCTCGACGGTCACGTCGAAGCCGGCGTCGCGCGCCGCGTCCAGCGCCGCCGCCAGCGGCAGGCCGACGAGTGCCGGCGCGCGGTCGCCGTCGCGTTCCCCCGCCGGCGCGCGCGCGTCGTCGGCGAACGGCAGGGCGGATTCGTCGGCCGGCTCGTCGTCGCCGGCGGACCCAACCCCACCGCGCTCCGAGGACGGCGGCGCCGCGCCGCGCTCCGATCCGGCCGCGTGGCGGCCTGCGGCCGCGCGGTCCTTCTCCTGGCCGCCGGTGCCCGGCACGCCGAGGTAGGCGAGCGTCTCGGTGACGATGCGAGCAAATGCCGGCCCGGCCACCTGGCCGCCGAAGTGGTGTTCGCCGCGGGGGTCGTCGATCACCACGACCACCGCGATCTTCGGGTCGTCGATCGGCGCGAGCCCGATGAACGACGACAGATACCGGTCCCGGCTGTAGCGGTGCGTTTGCGGGTCGAGCTTGTGCGCGGTGCCGGTCTTGCCGCCCGCGCGGAATCCCTCGACGCGCACGAACCTCGCCGTGCCGCCATCTTTGCCGCGGTCGAACACCGACGCGAGCATTGGCAGCAATGCCGCCGCCGTCTCGGGTCGCAGCACGCGGATCCCGGCCGGTTCGTGCTCGTACAGCACGCGGCCGTCCGCATCGCGGACCCGCCGCACGATCCGGGGCTCGTACAACACGCCGCCGTTGCCGACCGCGCCGAGCGCGGCGGCGACCTGCACCGGCGTCGCCGTCATCCCGTAACCGAACGCGTGCGTCGCCAGACCGATGTCGCCCCACCGGTCCGGCGGCCGAATCACGCCGGACCGCTCGCCCGGCAGCTCGATGCCCGTCCGCGCTCCGAACCCGAACCGGCGCAGGGCCGCGTACAGCCTGTCGGCCCCGAGTCGTTGCGCGATCTTGACCGCGCCGACGTTGGACGAGTGCTTGATCACCCCCGCGACGGTGAGCGCGTCTTCCGGGTGCACGTCGCGAATCACCTTGCGGCCGATCCGGTAGCGGCCGCCCTCGGTGTCGATCCACTGGTCGGGGCGCACCGCGCCGGCGTCGAGCGCGGCGCCGACCGTGAACACCTTCATGATCGAGCCGAGCTCGTAGGCGTCGGTGACGGCCCGATTGCGCGCGCCGCGCCGCGCGGCCGCACGGCCGGCCGGGTCGTTCGGGTCGTACGTCGGCCACGAGGCGAGTGCCAGCACCCGGCCCGTGTCGACCTCCGTGACCACGACCGTGCCGGCGGCGGCGCG
This sequence comes from Deltaproteobacteria bacterium, assembly GCA_003696105.1. Taxonomy (NCBI): domain Bacteria; kingdom Pseudomonadati; phylum Myxococcota; class Myxococcia; species Deltaproteobacteria bacterium. The sequence goes on from RFGE01000056.1 coordinate 28,767, forward strand.
ATTCTCCGCGATCGCGTCGGCGAGCGCGCGCTCGGCCGCGTACTGCACGAACCGGTCGATCGTGAGCGTGACCGACGCGCCCGCGACCGGCTCGGCGTCGGCGTCGAGGTCGCCGGCGAGCATCGTGCGCCCGCGCGCGTCGCGCAGCACCGCGCGCCGCACGCGCCGCCCCCGCAGCAGGTCGTCGAGCGCGCGCTCGAGGCCGTCGAGGCCGCGGCCGTCGATGTCGGCGAAGCCGAGCACCGGCCCGGCGAGCTGCTTGAACGGGTAGTATCGGCGCGGCTCGCGCGCGAGCGCGATGCCCGGCAGGCCCGCGGCGCGCACGGCCGCGGCCTCCGCCGGAGACACGTGACGTTTGATCCACGTGAAGTACCGGTGCGACGACAGCTTGGCCTCGAGCGCGCGCACGTCGAGGCCGAGCGCCGCCGCCAGCGCCGCCGCGGTGCCGGCGACGTCCACGACCTGGCGCGGGTTGGCGTACACCGAATCGACGCCGGCGGTCACGGCCAACTCGGCGCCGGTCGCGTCGTAGATGACGCCGCGCGGCGCCGGCACCTCCACCGTCCGCACGTGTTGCCGGCGCGCCGCCTCGCGGTAGCGCTCTCCGTCTATCACCTGGATGCCGTAGGCTTTGACCGCGATGCCGGCCAGCCCGGCGGTGAGCAGCGCCGCCGCCGCGCACACGCGAACCCTCACCCACCGGCCGATGACCGGCTGGGCTTCGATCGAGCGGCGGCGGGTGTGCGCGTTCACTGGGCCGCAACGGTCGTGCCGGTCGCCGGCGCGACGCGAATCTGGGCCGGCGCCGGGCGGCGCATGCCGAGCGACAGGGCGCGCCGCTCGATGCGGTCCGGATGGCGCAGCATCGACCGCTCGAGCCGCAGCCGGCGGTTTTCCTCCTCGAGGCGCTGCAGCCGCGCGGTCTCGCGCGCCAGCTCGTAGCCGAGACGCACCATCTCGTGTTGGCGGCGGATGTGCGCGAGCGCCAGCGCGAGCGCGGCGGCCGCGACGATCAACATCGTGGCGACGGCGACGCGGCGCGGCGCGGCGGGAGCAGGGGGTGTGCGGTGGGCGGCCATCAGTCCTCTACCTTCTCGCACGCGCGCAGGCGGGCGGACCGAGCGCGCGGGTTGCGTGCGATCTCCGCGTCGGACGGCGCGATCGGTTTGCGCGTGACGCGGCGGCACACCGGTCGCGTGCGCTCGCCGGCTCGCGCCGCGAGATCCGGCGGCAGGCCAGACACGCTCTCCAACTCGCGGAAGCGCCGCTTGACCAGGCGGTCCTCCAGCGAGTGAAACGAGATGATCACGCAGCGGCCGCCCGGCGCGAGCCACTCGGGAAATGCGGCGAGGAATCGCGCCAACTCCTCCAACTCGCGGTTGACCGCGATGCGCAGCGCCTGAAACGTGCGCGTCGCCGGGTGGATCCGCATGTGTCGCCGCGCCTTCGCCGGGATCGCGTCGGTGACGACCGCGGCGAGTTCAGCCGTGGTCGCCAGGTCGCCGGCGCGCGCGCGCTCCTTGATCACGGCGGCGATCCGCGCGCTGAACCGCTCCTCGCCCAGCTCGCGCAGCACGTCCGCGAGTTCGTCGCGAGTCAGCTGCCGGATCAGGTCGAGCGCGGTGTCGCCGCGCGTCGGATCCATGCGCATGTCGAGCGGGCCGTCGTGCGAGAACGAAAACCCGCGTTCGGCCGTGTCGAGCTGGTGGGACGACACGCCCAGGTCGAGCAGGAAGCCGTCGACCCGGTCGACGCCCAGCCGCCCCAGCACGTCGGCGATGTTGCCGAAACTATCGTGGACCAGCGTGACCCGCTCCCGGTACGGCGCGAGGCGCTCGCGGGCCGCCGCGAGCGCGTCCGGGTCGCGATCGACCGCGATCAGGCGGCCGTCGGGACCGGACGCGTCGAGGATGCGGACGGCGTGCCCCGCCCCGCCGACCGTGCCGTCCACGTAGGTGCGGCCCGGCGCGGGAGCCAACAGCGCGAGGGCCTCGTCGGCGAGGACGGTCTCGTGGCGGAACGACACGTTTGTTCGGTTCGCGAGCGTGGAGGGTGCACCGAGCGTGTTACCGCCCCGTCGCGCGGTGGGCAACTTTTTGCGGATTCCCGGGCGGTTGCAAGCGATCGCGGGGGCTGCGCGGCCCGGGCGATCCACAGGCGAGCCGAGGCCAGCGGATACAGCCCGGATCGAAAACTACACACTCTGTGGAAAAATTGAGCGATCACCTGAACGACTGTTCTGTATTGAAAGGTACGCAGTCTTGACGAGTCGCCGCCATCACGCTAGAATCGCTCGATATTTATCGTCCAACTGGGGGACGCATCGCATGCTTAGGTGGGAAGAGAAACAAGACATCGGAGAAACGTATCAGAAGGTCGAGGCGGCGGTCGCCGAGTGGCGGGAGCGCGAGCAGGAGGTACTGCCCGAAGTGCGCGACACGTTCCACGAAAAGCTGATCATTTCGTGGATCTTTCACGACAGCGCGCTCGAGGGCGAGGTGCTCACCTACAGCGAGATCAAGGCCGCGACCGATCGCAACATCATCAGCGACGTCTCCCTGATCCCGGCCTACGAGGACATCAAGGCGTTCGACAGCGCGGCGCGCTTCGCGATCGACTACGCCGCGAGCCGCAAGAAGCCGATCAACCTCGACCTGGTGCGCGAGCTGCTCGCGCTGGTCGATCCGGCCGAAGGGGCGAAGGGCGCGCCGTACCGCAAGGAAAACCCCCTGCACCGGCTCTACTACCACGAGATCGCGCCCCCGGAGAAGGTTCCGCAGCAGATGCGCAAGTTCGGCGAGTGGCTCGCGCAGATCCACAAGGCCGACGCGCATCCGATCGCGCTGGCGGTCGCCGCGCACCGGCGGCTCATGGGCATCTTCCCGTGGCCGAAGGCGACCGGCCGTGTCGCGCGCATCCTGAGCAACCTGATCCTGCTTCGCCACGACTACCCGCTGGCCGTCATCCACTCGATCGATCGCCAGCGCTACTACGAGGCGTTGCGCACGGACGACGACAAGCTCGAGTTTTTGTACCTCGAAGCGGTCGAGACCACCGCGACCGCGGCCACCCGCGTGTACGACGAGGCGATCGCCCGCGCGGCGCGCGCGACCTCCGGCCGCGGCCGCCGCGCCTCGTAGCCCGCCGCGCCTCGCCGCACGCAGCCGGCGTCCCGTCGCGTTCGCGTGTGCGGGCGGCGGCCGGATTGCTGGTAAGGTCCGGGCGATGTCAAAAGGTGCGCGCGGCAGGAGATTTGCGTCCGGGTTGGCGCCCGACGCGGCCGACATGAACGCGTCGATCGGGTTCGACTGGCGCCTGCTCGACCACGACGTCGCCGGATCGATCGCGCACGCGCGGATGCTCGCGGACCGCGGCATCCTGGCGGCGGAGGACGCGTCCGCGATCGAGCGCGGCCTGCGCGCGGTGCAGGAGGACCTGCGGGCCGGTCGCGTCGCCCTGGATCCGGCGCTCGAGGACATCCACATGAACGTCGAGGCGCGGCTCATCGACCGGATCGGAGACGCGGGCCGGCGGCTGCACACCGCGCGCAGTCGCAACGACCAGGTCGCCACCGATTTGCGCCTGTACGCGCGCGCGGCGGTCGATCGGATCGCCGCCGCGATCGGGCGGCTGTGCCGGGCGCTGCTCGATCAGGCCGAGCGACACGTGGACACCATCGCGCCGGGCTACACGCACCTTCAGCGGGCGCAGCCGGTGCGGTGGGCGCACCACCTGCTCGCCTACGTCGAGATGCTCGGGCGCGACGCCGACCGGCTCGCCGACACGCGCCGGCGCATCGACGAGTGCCCGCTGGGCTCCGGCGCGCTGGCTGCCACGCCGTTTCCGATCGACCGCGAGGCGACGGCGCGGTCGCTCGGGTTCGCGCGCCCGACCGCCAACAGCCTCGACGCCGCCGGCGACCGCGACTTCGCCATCGAGCTGGTGGCGGCGCTCGCGCTGTGCCAGGTCCACCTGTCGCGGCTCGGCGAGGAGATCGTGCTGTGGCTGTCGCAGGAGTTTCGCTTCGCGCGCCTTTCGGAGGCCTACTGCTCCGGCTCGTCGATCATGCCGCAGAAGGTCAATCCCGATCTCGCGGAGCTGGTCCGCGCGAAGGTCGGGCGGGTCGCGGGCGACTGGATCGCGCTGATCACCGTCGTCAAGGGGTTGCCGCTGGCCTACAACAAGGATCTGCAGGAGACGCAGGAGCCGCTGTACGACGCGGTCGACACCGTCGAAGGCAGCCTCGGCGTGATGGCGGGCATGGTCGGGGCGCTCGAGTTCGACGCCGATCGCCTGCGCGCCGCCGTCGACGACGGCTACCTGGTCGCGACCGAACTCGCCGACTACCTGGCGACCAAGGGGGTGCCGTTTCGCACCGCCCATGACGTCGCGGGGGCGCTCGTCCGCCGGGCCGCGGCGCGCGGCGTCCGGCTCGCCGACTTGTCCCTGGACGAGCTGCGCGCCGAGTCGGACCAGTTCGACGCCGACGTCTACGACTGGCTCGACCCGGCGGCGGCGGTCGACCGCCGCGACGTGCCCGGCGGTCCCGCGCGCCCCCGGGTCGTCGCGCGAATCGCGGAGCTGCGCGCGCGGTGGAGGGACGCATGAACCACTTCCGCTACGTCGGGGACGATCTGTGGTGCGAGGACGTGCCGCTTTCGCGCATCGCCGGCGAGGTCGGCACGCCGACCTACGTCTACAGCAGCGCGACCCTCACGCGCCACTACCAGGTGTTCGACGCCGCGCTCGCGGGGCTCGACCACCTGATCTGCTATTCGGTCAAGGCGAACAGCAACCTCGCGGTGCTCAAGCTGCTGTTCGATCTCGGCGCCGGCGCCGACGTGGTGTCCGGCGGCGAGCTGTTTCGGGCGCTGCGCGCCGGCGTCGATCCGAGCAAGGTCGTGTTCTCGGGGGTCGGCAAGACCGAGCCCGAAATCCGCATGGCGCTCGACGCCGGCATCCGCGCGTTCAACGTCGAGTCGCGCGACGAGCTGCACGCGATCGCGCGGGTCGCGGCCGCCGCCGGCGCGCGCGCGCCGGTCGCGCTGCGCGTCAACCCGGACGTCGACGCCGAGACGCATCCGTACATCTCGACGGGATTGCAGAAAAACAAGTTCGGCATCCCGATGCCGCGCGCGCGCGACGTCTACCGCGAGGCGCGCGATCTGCCGTCCATCGACATCGTGGGGATCGACTGCCACATCGGCTCGCAGCTCACCAAGACGTCCCCGTTCGCCGACGCGATCGCCCGCCTGCGCGAGCTGGTGGTCGCGCTGCGCGACGACGGCATCGCCATCCGATCGGTCGACATCGGCGGCGGCCTCGGCATCCCGTACCGGGAGGAGACCGATCTGCCGTCGCCGGCCGACTACGGCGCCGCGGTCGCCGGCGCGCTCGCCCCGCTGGCCGACCTCGGCCTGACCGTGCTGTGCGAGCCGGGGCGGGTCATCGCCGGAAACGCCGGCGTGCTGCTCACCCGCGTCCTGTATCACAAGTCCACCGACGTCAAGAACTTCGTGATCGTGGACGCCGCGTTCAACGACCTGCTGCGCCCGGCGTTCTACGACGCCTACCACGCGATCAAGCCGGTTCGGCGGCGCGGGGACGCGGACACGTGGGTCGCGGACGTCGTCGGACCGATCTGCGAGACCGGCGATTTCCTCGCGCGCGACCGCTCGCTGCCGCGCACGCACAACGGCGACCTGCTCGCGGTGATGTCCGCTGGCGCTTACGGGTTCGTCATGGCGAGCAACTACAACTCGCGCCCGCGCGCCGCCGAGGTGCTGGTGCGCGGCGACCGCTTCGCGGTCGTGCGCGCCCGCGAGACGCTCGAGCAGCTCGTCGCCGGCGAGACGATCCCCGACTGGTAGCCGGCGCGCCGCGGTTACGGGCTCGGCGGCGCGAACGTGCAGCGGACGCCGCGGTGGTCGCTGCGCTGGGTCATGCGCTGCTCCCCGTCAGCGTCGTACGTCACGAGATCGTCGAAGATGACCTGGACGTCGACCGGCGCCGACGGGTCGAGATTGCGGTACAGGCAGTGATCGATGCGCTCGTCAAATTCACATTTGGCAGGTGGCAACAGCTGCAGCGGATCGGCGCCGAGGCGGCAGAAGGTGCACTGGTCTTCGGCGCCGACCGTGACGCCGGCGTCCGACCAGAAGCTGAGCAGCTGATTGTACGCGAGCAGGTTTTCGGCTCCGACGCATCCGGGTTCCTCCGCGTACGGACAGGCGGCCTCGTAGGAGCAGCCCGTCTGCGGACCCGTGTTGAAGTCGCCGAGAAACAGCGTCGGGTCGTTTTCGTAGCCGAGATCGGCGATCTACGCCTCCACCTTTTCCGCCTCGCCCTTCGTGATGTTGATGTCGAAGGCTTCGAAGTGGGTGCACAGCCAGTGGAAGTACGACGTGTCGGTCACCACGTCGACGGCCAGGGCGATGCGGTCGACGCCCTGTCCGTCGCCGTCGAAGAACAGCTCGCGCCCGCGGTACAGCGGATGCTTCGACAGCATCAGGATGCCGTTGTTGAACGGAGTCACCCCGGTCCAGCTCCAGTAGGAGTACGGGAACACGTCCTCTACCATCGCGGCGATTTGCGCGGGCGACGTGTACTGCAAGAACACTTCCTGCATGCACACGAGGTCGGCGTCCAGCCCGCGGATGGCCTCGACGACGAGCGGCATCCGCTCCGGCGCGTACTTGATGAGCTGGGTGAACGCCACGTTGTAGGTCACGGCGGTCACGTCGACCGGCCCATTGGGCAGCGGATCCGGCAACTCCTCCGGAATGACGGCCGTGCCCGCGTCGGGCGCCGGCGCGGCGTCGGGCGCGCGCGCGTCGGGGCGCGGTGCGGCGTCGATGCGGGTCGTGTCGTCGTCGTCGTCGCCCCCGCCGCAGGCGAGCGCGGCGGCAGCGAACGCGGCGGTCCAAACCAGGGGCGCCAGGCGGCGCGGCGACCAAGCGGAACGGCTCGATGTCATAAGCTATCTCCCTGCCGGCGCCCCCACCGTGCACCCGCGCGCGGTGGCGCACTGCCGACGTGGCTCGAATGACGCCGATTGTACGCGATCCGGCCCCGCGAGTTCAAAACGACAACCGCGCACCGAGGGTGGCTACCCGCGCGCCGGCGACATCCACGGCGGCCCCGAGCGCCGGCTGCGCCCGCGGCAGCCGCGGCCGGTCCCGGTTGCGGGTGAGGTAGGCGCCGGCGATCAGCCCGACGGTCATGCCGCCGAGCGCAAAGTGCTGGACGCGTTCGGTGCCCGCGACGTCCTCGGGGAACGCCTGGGCGAGCGCGACGCCGGCGACGATGCCGGCGAGCGCGGACAGGTCGATCAGGGCGACCGTCCCGCGCCGGTAGTCGGTGCGCGCGGCGATCGTCGCGCCGGCGGCGATGCCGACGTTGAGCCCGGCGAGGGTGAGCGCGGCGCCGAGGCGCGGACGCCTGGCGGGCTGGTCGAACAGCGCCCAGAACAGCGCGCCGGTGGTGGCGCCCCACATCGCCCCCGAGTTGATCATCGCCGCGTCGCCGGCGCTCAACCGCAGGCGGTCCTTCGTGAACGCCGCGACGCCGAGCCCGGCCACGCCGGACGCCAGCGCGACGCCCGAGATCGTCTGGCCCCGACCGCAGTCCACCGCGTCGTCGTCGTCGTCGTACCGGCACGCGGCGAGGCTCGCGATCAGCGCGCCCTCGCCGACGCCGATCGCGGTGGCGCCGATCAGGTACGAGCTGTCTCCGACCGCAATGTCCTCGTCGATGCCGAAGTACGCGCCGGTGAACCCGATGCCGACGCCGAACAGGCCGCCGAGAGACGCCGCCGTGGTGTCCGGGTCGAACGTGGCCGCGAGCGCGCCGCCGCCGAACAGGCCACCGACGCCGGCGGCGATCAGCAACTCGGTCCGCCCCGACCGCGGCGGTTCCGGCAAGTGCACGGCGAGAGTCGCCGCACGGTCGGCTCGCACCGTCAGCGTACGGGTCACTGGCGTTCGGCGCGGTGCTTCGACCGTGACCTCGTAGGTGCCGATCGGCAGGCTGTCGGCGTACGAGCCGATGCCGACGAGGCGCTTGTCCACGAAGATGCGCGCGGTGATCGGCGACGCGGTGATGCGCACGCGACCGCGCAGCGGTTGCAACTGGAAGTAGTAGCTGTACGGCTGGCCGATCTCGGCGACCACCCGCTGGCGGACCGTCTCGTAGCCGGGCGCCTCGATCGTCATCGTGTACACGCCGCGCCGCACGACCAGCGCATCGCCGTTGGCCGAGCCCTGCGCGGCCACGCCCGTCGGCCCGCTGAGCGTGACGCGGGCGCCCGGCGGCACGGTGGCGACCCGCACGCGCGCCGGCAGGTTGCGCAGGACTTCGACCCGGTTGGCGATGATGTCGCGGGTCTTCTGCTCGCCGGGCGGCGCCTCGATGATGTACCGGTCGAGGTAGGCGACCGCTTTTTCGTAGTTCACCAGCCGCTCGTACGCCTGGCCGATATCGACGAGGATCGACGGGTAGCGGCCGTAGCAGTAGGCCGCCACGAACTCCTCGATCGCGCCTTCGTAGTCGCCCTGTGCGTACAGCACCGTGCCGCGGTCGTAATGCTCCGACACGCGCGCATCGATGACGTCGCGCGACAGCCCCGCCGGCCGCTCGCACCGATCGACCTCGGCGGTGTCGGCGCCGGGCCCAGCCGGGTCGCCGCCGAAGACCCCGGCGGTGCGCTTGTGGGCCGACTGCGCGCGGGCGGCGCTCGCCCCGACCGCCACCACCGCTGCCGCGACGATCGCCGCGGTGCGCACGTCATTGCCCCTTGCGCTTGCGCACCGGGTTGCCCATCAGCTCGCCGCCGACCGTGTCGTCGATCGCGTCGCCGCTACCCGGCTCCGGCGGCGACTCCGGCGGGCGCCGGCGAACCAGCGACTTTTTGCGGTGGCCGCGCCGGGCCCGCACGAGGCGGATCACCTGCGGCGCGGTGTCGACCAGCGGGTTGATGCGGACCTCGGCGTCGTCGTAGCCATCCAGTTCGAAGATCAACGGCACGACCGCGTCCTTGCGGACGGCGCGCCACGTACACGGCGTCGCCGAGCAGATCATGCGCTGGCCGCCGTCGGCCCACACGGTCGCGCCGGGCGGCCGCGACCGCAACTCGATGTCGACCGTTTCCGGCTGCGGCGGCGCCGCGTCGGGGGCGCCGGCAGCCGCCGCCCGGGTGCGCTCCGCCGCGGCATCCGGTGCGGCCGCGGGTACGGCGGCCGCCGGCCGGGGCTCGTCGCCGCCGAGCAGCGCCATCGCCGTCACCGCCATCGCCGCGACGATCACCGCGACCGCCGCGACCCACGCCGCGGTGCGCGAGCGGCCGGCGCGGCGCAGCGCCCACATCGACTCGCGCGTCGCCTGGACCGGACCGCCGCCGGCCAGCGCCCGGAGGTCGTCGGCCAGCTCGTCCATCGTCTGGTACCTCTCGGCCGGATCCTTGGCGAGCGCCTTGAGGATGATCGCCTCGAGCGCGGGGGGAATGTCGAGGTCCGGCCGCACTTCGCGCGGCGGTCGCGGCGGCTGCGACAGCACCTGCGAGATGATGTTGAGGTAGTTCGTGCCGGTAAACGGCACCTGGCCGGTCGCCAGCTCGTACATGATGACGCCGAGCGCGTAGATGTCGATCCGGTGGTCGAGCTGCTCGTCGCCGCGCGCCTGCTCGGGCGACATGTACAGCGGCGTGCCCAGCACCATCCCGGTCTGCGTGAGTCGGGGCGACGCCGCGCCGTCGTCGTCGGCCGGCCGCAGCGCCTTCGAGATGCCGAAGTCGACGACCTTGACCACGTCCGGGTCGTCGTCGCGCGCGATCAGGAACACGTTGTCCGGCTTGACGTCGCGGTGGACGATGCCCTTTTTGTGCGCGGCCCCGAGCGCGCTCGCGATCTGCACGCAGATGTGCGCGATCCGCGGCGCCGGCATCGGTCCCTCGTCGGCCAGCCGCCGGCTCAGCGACGCGCCCTCGAGGTACTCCATCACGACGAACCGTCTGCCGTCGGCCGTCTCGCCGAAGTCGGTGATGTCGACGATGTTCGGGTGGCCGATCGAAGACGCGAGGCGCGCTTCCTGCTCGAGCCGCGCGATCACCTGCTCCTTGTTCGCGTACTTGTCGAGCAGCACCTTGACGGCCACGCGCTTGCCGATCAGCGTGTGGCGCGCCTCGTACACCGCGCCCATCCCGCCGACGCCGATCTGGCGCGTGATCTCGTAGCGGCCCGCGAGGACCTGCCCGACGAGCGCTTCGCGCTCGCCCGTCGACAGCGGGGCGGGCGAGGCCGCCTGCATCTGCTGGGACCGCGTCGCGACCGCCGTTCGGGCGCCGGCCAGCTCCGTATCGGCCGGCGCGGGGGTCGGGTCGCCGCTCGGCGCCGGGGTACCCGCGCCACCTGTGTCGGGGGGGATAGGTGGCCCGCCCCGCGCGTCCCGGCCGTCGCCGTTGCCCATCGATGGGTCGATCGTAGGCGGCCCCCGAGGGGTTTTCAACCGCAAGCCAGCGACCCGGCGTGCGCGCCGTCGGCCCCGCGCGCGGCGCGCACCTGTGCTATAAGCGGCCGCCATGAATTACAAGGTTGCCGACATCAAGCTCGCCGACGCCGGTCGGCTCAAGATCGAGTGGGCGGAGTCGCGGATGCCCGTGTTGATGCAACTCCGCGAGCAGGGCAAGAAGGACAAGCCGCTGGCCGGTATGCGCATCGCGGGGTGCCTGCACGTCACGAAGGAGACCGCGGTGCTCGTGCGCACGCTCATCGCCGCGGGCGCCGAAGTGAGCTGGTCGGGCTGCAATCCGCTGTCGACCAACGACGAGGTCGCGGCCGCGCTCGCCGCCGAGGGCGTGCCGGTGTACGCGTGGCACGGCCTGTCGACCGAGGAGTTTTACTGGTGTATCGAGCGGACGCTCGACTTCCAGCCGACGCTGACCCTCGACGACGGCGCCGATCTCATCTTCACGATCCACAACAAGCACCCGGACCTCGCGGCCAAGGTGATCGGCGGCACGGAGGAGACCACCACGGGGGTCCACCGGCTGCGCGCGATGGCGGCCGACGGCAAGCTGAAGTACCCGGTCTACGCGGTCAACGACAGCGAGACCAAGTGGGATTTCGACAACGTCTACGGAACGGGACAGTCGTCGCTCGACGGCATCCTGCGCGCCAGCAGCGTGCTGTTGGCCGGCAAGACCTTCGTGGTCGGCGGCTACGGTCACTGCGGCCGCGGCGTCGCGATGCGCGCCAAGGGCATGGGGGCGAACGTCGTCGTCACCGAGGTCAAGCCGACCGCGGCGCTCAAGGCGGTGCTCGAGGGCTTCCGGGTCATGCCCATGGATGAAGCCGCCAAGATCGGCGACATCTTCATCACCGCCACCGGCATGAAGGACGTGATCGTCGGCCGCCACTTCGACGTGATGAAGGACGGTGCGCTGGTGTGCAACACCGGGCACTACGACTGCGAGATCAATCTCGAGGACCTCGCGCAGCGCGCCAAGGGCAAGCGCGAGATTCGCGCGAACAACGAGGAGTACACGCTCGCGGACGGCCGGCGCATCTACGTGCTCGGCCAGGGGCGTCTGATCAACCTCGCTGCGGCCGAGGGCCATCCATCAGAGGTGATGGACATGTCGTTCGCCAACCAGTACCTGGCGCTGTGCCGGCTCGCGCAGGGCAAGGAGAAGCTCGAAAACAAGGTGTACGAGCTGCCGCCCGAGCTGGATCAAGAACTGGCCGGGATCAAGCTGTCGACGATGGGCATCGCGATCGACCAGCTCACGCCCGAGCAGATCGCGTACGAGACGGACTACGCGGCGGGCACCTGACCTGCCGCGCGCGCGGGGTTCGGCGGCGCGAGGCGGACCGCCGGGGGTGGGCGCGCCTCCGTCAGTACAGGCAGACTGCCGTATCGCCGGCGGTGGTGCACGCGCCGCCGAGCGGGCACGGCACGGCCGCGGCCGGATCGCACGCGACCCAGCAGCGGGGCGCGCCGTCGGCGCCGGCGGCGCAGGCCAGCCCGTCGTCGCACGGGGCGTCGTCCGCGCGGCCGCAGCGCGCGCCCAGATGCCCGTCGGTCGTCTCTGCGTCCGCGTACACGATTCGGCCGCGCACGCCGCCGCCGTCCGTGTCCGGCGGCGCCATGCTCGCGTCGGACCACGCGAGCGCGAACGCATCCGCCAGCGCCGCGATCGATGGGCCATCCTGGTCCCCCGGCAGCGTCGTGTTCGCGATCGCGGGGGCGCCGATCGGGAGTCCGGTCGGATCGAGCGCACGAAACCACACGCCACAGCCCTGGCCGTCGCCGTCGGCGCCGCACTGGCTCCACACCGCGCCGACGACGCCGTCGCCGCGGCGCGCCAGCGCGGGAGCGGTCGAGTTGAACGCAGGTTGTATGTCGAACGGGTGGATGATCGCACCCCCGACCGCGGCGCCGTTCGGCGCGGCGTAGCGGCCGATGACCAATGCGCCCGCGGCCAGACGGGGATCGTCGCCGGTGCGCACATTGTAGGCGATCAGCGCGGTGTCGGCCGACAGCGCGACGACCTTGGGCGCGAACGCGTCACCGTCGGCGAACGTCGTGATGCGCGCATTGCCGACCGACGCCGGCGTTCCGTCGTCGCGGAAGAACCGCGCGCGCACGTTCGCCGGCGCGAAGAAGTCGTCGGCTTGCGTCCACACCGCGACGAAGCTGCGGCCAGTCGGACCGCCGGCGACGTGCGGCAAATCGGCCCGGCCCGATTCCGGGCCGCTCACCGCGAAGTCGAGGTCGTCCCCGGTGACCGTATTGGTAACCGGCTGCCCTTGGCTCGACAGCAGCCGCCCGCGCACGAACGCCCCGCCGTCGCCATCGCTTTCGATCCACGCGACGAGGTACTCGCCGGTCGCCAGCGCGGTCACCGCCGGGGCGCGCGGCGACTGGCCGCCGGTCGACACGACCGTCTCGAACGCCGACACGTGCGCTCCGCGGTCGGTGATCGCGACTGCCTTGATCGCGTCCGACGTCTGCCACGCAATGAGGGCCGTCGTTCCGTTGGACGCGACCGCGGGCACGGCGGTGAACTCGTCGGTCCGGTTTGCGATGAACTCACCGTCGTCCATCGTCGTGTCGTTGACCGCTGGCGTGCCGGTGGCGTCGAACCGGCGCGCGAGCACGTCACAGCGCCCGAGCGTGGCGCAGTCGTTGACGTACGTGGCCACGAACCCATCGGCGAGCGGCGCGAGCTGCCGGCCCGACAGGTTCGGGTCGAACGTGAGCCTCTGCGTACCCGCGATCGCGTCGTTGATCGGAAAGTCCGTCGGCTCGAGCAGCACGTCGGCGTCGGCGCGGCCGTCGGGGACGATGGCGACCGTGGTCGCACCGCGGCCGCGAAGGGCGCCCTCGCCGTCGAGCCCGTCGACCTCGACGGTCAGGTCGCCGGCGCGCCCGGTCGGCGTCACGGTGAACGTCACCGGCGGCGCCCGGCCTTCGAGATCGAACTGCTCGGACACCGCGGCCGTGGCGTTGCGCACCGTCACCGCGAGTCGCGCGAGGCGCGTCACGGCGGGCCGGGCGCGCACCGTGACCACGACGACCGTCACCGGGTCCGGGTCGCCGCACGCGAGCAGCGCGAGCCCGACCGCGCACCCCATCGCCAGCCCCCGACCCGTCATTTGGGGAAGTCCAGATTGCCCAGGTCCGACGGGGGAATGCCGCCGCCGTCGTCGCTGCGGGCGACAGCGTAGGCGCCGAGGCCGAGGGCGACGACCGCGACGCCGCCCGCGACGTACCACCAGCGGCTCGTGCGCCGTGCCGTTCGCGCCGGCGGCGCGGGGGCCGTGGCCGGTTCCGCGAGTCGCCGGCCGTCGCGGAGCCGGCGCTGTCGTCGTCGCCGGCGCTCGAGATCGCGGATCAGCGCTTCGACCGCGGCGCGGTTGGGCGCGTTCGGCGCGAGCTTGAGGTACTTGCGGTACGTGAAGATCGCGTCGTCGAGGTTGCCGAGGTTGCGATGGCACTGCGCGACGTTGAACAAGAACTGCGGCAGCGGCTTGGCCTCGAAGGCGGCCTCGTACTCGGCGAGCGCCTCGCGGAACCGGCCGAGGGCAAACAGCGCCTCGCCGCGTTCGAAGTGCGCCCGCGCCCGCGCGGTGGCCCGGTCCGGGCGCTCGTCCGCCTGTGCCGCGGGCGGCGGGACGATCGAGGCGACGACGACGGCGACGGCGAGCGCGGCGCGAGACATGGTGATCGGTGCCGGGGCGGGCGGCGAGTCAGCGGGCTTCGAACGGGTTGAGCGTATCCTCCGGGTCGATGGTAGCCGGTTTGGGCGGGAGCCGGGGGGGCGCGGCGTCGGGTCGTGGCGCCGCGCTCGCGGCGGGGTGTCGAGACGCGCCGGCGTCGGCACGGGGGACGGGCTCCGCGTCGAGGGGGCGCAGCTCGACGTGGCGCGCGCTCGGAGGACTCGCGAGCGGCACGCGCACGGTCTGCGGTGCGTAGCCGCGGCGCCGCACGATGAACTCGCGGTCGACCAACGAACCGCCGTCGCCCGGATCGATCGCCACGTCGCACGGGGTGCGGCACCGGCGCACTCCGTCTCGCGCCGCGATCACGTCGGCGCCCGGCGGCGACGACGTGATCCGGATGGTGACGAGCGCCGGCGGCGCGGGCGCGGCCGGCGACGTCAGCGGAAGCGGTGTCGCGACCGGCCGGCTTTCGACCGGCACGGCGGCCGACTGCGCGGGGACAGCCGGCATCGCCGGCGCGCGGTCGCCGCTCGCGGCCAGGTAGAACGCCAGCCCTGCGGCCGCGCCGAGCGCGACGGCACCGGCCGCGAACCCCACCGCCCGCGTCGGTCGACGGCCCGGTCGCCGGGTCGGCGCGGTGACCTCGGCGGCCGCGCGCGCGACCCCGGCGCCCGACCCGGTCGCCGGCGGTAGAGCGTGCGGCGGGGCGACGCCGGCCGCGGGCAGAGCGAACACCGGGGCGCCGGTCTCGATCGCCCCGAGCAGCGCGAGCAAGTCGGCGCGGAGATCCTCCATCGTCGGATAGCGCGCGTCGGGGCTCTTTTCGATGCACCGGAGGATGACCCGTTCCAGGTTCGGATCGATCCCCGCGCCGCCCGCCGTCTGCCGCGGCGGCGTCGGCCGCTCGTTGAGGTGGAGCCGCACGTACTCGCCGAACGATCGCGCGCGAAACATGGGCTCACCGCAAAACAGTTCGTACATGATCGCACCGACCGCGTAGATGTCCGCGCGTCCGTCGACTTGCAGCCCTCCGGCCTGTTCGGGAGACATGTACGCGGGCGTCCCGACGACCGCGCCGGCCTTGGTTTCCCAGCCCACGTCGACGTCGTGCGCGATGAGCTTGGCGACGCCGAAGTCGAGCAGCTTGACGAGGTCGGCGCCGTCGGGCGACGTCACGACGAACACGTTGTCGGGCTTCATGTCGCGGTGGACGATGCCCACGCGGTGAGCCGCCCCGAGGCCGTCGGCGATCTGCGCCAGGAGCGCCAGCGCGCGCGGCACGGTGAGCGCGCCGGGCGCGCGCATCAGCTCCGACAGAGGTTGTCCCCGCAACAGTTCCATGATGATGAACACCGACCCGTCGTCGAGTTCGACGAAGTCGGTCACGTCGACGATGTTGCGGTGGCGAATCTTGTTGACCGCGCGCGCTTCTTGGAAGAACCGCGCGACCGAGTCGCGGCGCTCGGCGTACTGCGGTTTGAGCACCTTCAGCGCGACCTCGCGCCCGAGCTTGATGTGCTCGGCGCGGTAGACCCAGCCCATTCCGCCGCGGCCGATGAGCTCGAGCAGCCGATAGTTGCCGAGCACCCGGCCGACGCTTTCGTGTGGTTGGGTGGAGCCGGCTGCGCGCCGTCGGCGCGGGTGCGCTTCGGCGGGAGAGCTGCCGTCCGCGAGCGGAGACGTATAGCGGCCGGTGGCGTCGTCGCCGGCGCCGCCGACGTCGCCCGGCCGGCGCGTGTGCGGGCGCGCCCTCGCGCGCGGGCTGTCCGCGCGCGTTTCCGCGGCGGCCGATGCTCTCCGCGGCGGCGCGGCGGTGCCGGCAGCCCCGGCCCCCGGGGCCGATGCAGCGGCGCTGTCGAGATCTTCCGTCGGCGCCACCGGAGCGTACCCCGGTGCCGGAGCGAGCGCGCTGCCGTCCTGCGGGCACTGGCCCACTCCCGGCGGATACTTGCTGTGGCAGCGCGGACAGACGAACATGGCACACCCCGGCACCGGCCCGTCGCGGCGCCAAGCAAATCATACGCCGAACGGCCCGCCGACGCCGGTGGGAACGCAACCCGCGTCGCCGGGTGGCGAGGGCTTACGGTCGCCGGCGTCGCCGTCGCCGTCGCCGGGGGATCACGAACAG
Source organism: Deltaproteobacteria bacterium (assembly GCA_003696105.1). Taxonomy (NCBI): domain Bacteria; kingdom Pseudomonadati; phylum Myxococcota; class Myxococcia; species Deltaproteobacteria bacterium. Next base: position 45,114 of record RFGE01000056.1, read on the forward strand.
GGCGGACGCAAACGCGAGGCTGCACCCGCACGTCCCGCCGCCGCCGCCGGACCCGGCGTCCGCGCGTGGCCCGCCGTCGCCGCCCGGCCCGCCGTCGCCGCTCGGCCCCGCGTCGCCGCCCGATCCACCGCACGCCGGACCCGGGTCGATCCCGAACATCGCCGCGAGGGTGCACCAGCGCGCACCCGCGCAGATCTCTGCCTGCGCGGTGCCGGCCGGGCACTGCTTCGGCCCGACGATCTCGCTGAACCGCATCACCGGCGTCCAGCTGTCGCCGCCGTCGGCAGACCGCACGACCGCCGCGCGCACGCTCGGGTCGAGTTCCATGTCCGGATCCCAGTTTTCGCTGCACGCGAACAGCGCGCCGTCGCCTCGCTGCCGTACGCACCAGACCCGGGGCGACACCGCGACCGGCGCCCAGGTTGCGCCGCCGTCGGTCGACCGGTGCAGGCCGCCCAGCGGCGAGCCCGCCAGATAGCGACCGTCGTCGAGTTGGGTGACGCGGATCCGACCGGGCGGGTCGGACTGGTTGGCCACCTCGGCAGTGAGGCTGAGCACGCGGCTCCAGGTCGCGCCGGCGTTCGTCGACCGGTACAGGCTCTGTTTCGTGACGTCCGGGTCGCCCGGTACGCGAGCGAGGACGACGTCCGGGGTCGTGCGGTCGACGACCTCGACGAACAGCTTCGCCTCGGCGGGGAGGCCGGCGGGAGTCACGGCGGTCCAGGTCGCTCCGCCGTCGTTGCTGCGAAACAGCAGCGTCTGTGCCGGCGAGAAGCCCCCGCTGCCGTCCGGTTGCGGGGGCACCCACCCGGATACGTACACGCGGTTGGGATCCGACGGCGCGACGCGGATCGTGTCGAACCAGCCGGTGTCGATGTGCAGGTTGCGCTGGGCGAACGTCGAGCCGTCCGCGCTTCGGTAGACGTCGTTCGGGCTCGCGCCGTCGGACGTGACCGCCCAGACGACGCCGTCGCGGTCGATCGCGATGTCGCCGACGAAGCGCCCATCGAGCGGCCCGCCCACCGGTGCGAACGTGCAGCCGCCGTCGCGCGACACGTGCATGCCGAAGATCGTCGTGTTGAAGATCGTGCCGTCGGGCCGGATTGCGTACACCGGGTCGAACGTGTCGCAGCCGTTGAAGCCGCCGTCCCCCGGGCATGCGGCGTCCTCGCACACCCACTCGAACGTGGCGCCCCCGTCCGTGGACAGCAGGAACCCGAAGGTCACCGCCGCGAGCACCCAGTCGTCGTCGGCTGGATGGAAGCGGACGTCCGTCGGCGTCGGACGGCGCCCGTTGGCGTGTGCGACGGGCGCCGATGCCAGCGCATACGCGGCGACGGCGACAGCGACCAGACAGCGACAAACGGCAGTCATCGGTTCCTCCCGCGGAGCGCATCGACTGTACGGCACGCGTGGGCCGGCGGACAACCGTCATCGTGCGCGCGCGCTCCGCTCGCGGCGCATCGGGACGGCCAGCCGGGGCCGCGGCCGCGGAGCCCGGCGTTCGCGCGGCACGCGTTCCGCCGCGCGCGACCCATCCCAGGCGGTCCGTTCGCGAGCCGGCCCGGCGCCGCGGCGCCGCGGCTAGTACAGATACCCGAGCGTCACATAGCCGCCCAGGTAGCGATCCATCGCGCCGCCGACGTCGAGGCTGTTGAGGTCGCCGTCGCGGCCGCTCGACAGCTTGCCGGCGCCCGGCTGGAATGCGTAGCCGACCGCGGTCACCGTGCCGCCGAGTCGGACGAGCCAGTGCGCCGCGGCCTGGACCTCGACGGCGACGTCGCCCGACACGCCGGTGACCTTCGACTTGCCGTACTGGTCCGGCTCGACGATCTGGCCGGCTTTGACGATCGCCATGAACTTGCCTTCGGCGGCCAACGCGATCCGCCGCGACAGCGGCAGGCGCAGCGCCAGCCCGGGGTCGACGTACGTGTAGGCCACATCCGGGACATCGACCACGACGCCGTCGGGCACGTTCGTCTTGTCGATCGTGAACGACAGCTTGTTGTAGCCCACGCTCGCGATCAGCGACGGGTGGGTGTCCTTGCTGCCGAAGTTGTGGCGATACGCGACGTGGACACCCCAGCGCTGGCGCTGCGTCGGCAGCTTCACCGGGTTCATCTCGGCGTCGGCAATCTGCGACGACAGGCCGATGGAGCGCTCGATGTCGAACAGCACGCCGAGGTTCTTGCCCGCGCCGTCGCCATCGCCGGCCGCGAGGGGATAGACGGCGCCGGACACCACGACGCCGGGGGCGAACGCGCCCTTGTACTGCGACGGCGCCTGATCCATCAGGTCGGGCCGGTAGGTGAACAGCAGGCTGCGCCCGATCGCGCTCGCGCCGACGTGGAGGCTCACGGCGGCGGTGCGTGCGGTCACGCCGCGGCGGTGGCGGCGCGGCTGGCGGTCGTCGTCCGGAGCGCGGTCGCGGTCGTCCCACTCGTCGTCGCGCCGGCGGCCGGCGCGGTCGTCGAACTCGTCGTCGTCGCCGCCGTCGTCCCACGCATCGTCCGCATCGTCGTCGTCCCACGCATCGTCCGCATCGTCGTCGTCCCACGCATCGTCCGCATCGTCGTCGCGCCGATCGGCGCGCACATCCTCGTCGCGGTCGTCGCTTCGAGCGCGCTCGGCCGCCGCCCGGCGGTCGGCGCGGCGGCTCCTGCGTCGTGCGCGGTCGTCGCGGTCGTCCCACTCGTCGTCGCCGCGGCCGTCGCGGTCGTCCCACTCCTCGCCGTCGCGGTCGCCGCGG
>RFGE01000057.1 GCA_003696105.1 Deltaproteobacteria bacterium
CCCACCCCCGACCGCGCCGACGCCACCCCCCCATTGCTCCAGTCGGAAAGGAGGATCCCGTGACTCGCTCATCCATCTCGCTGTTGTGCGTTTTGCTCGCCATGTCCGCGTGTGGCAAGAAGGCCGGCGAGACGCCCGCGGCCGGCGGCGACGCGGCCAAGCCGGCCACACCGGCGCCACCGGCCGCCGCTGCGACGCCCGACGTGCCGCCGGCGCCGCCGATTCCGCCGCCGCCGCTCGGTCTGCCGCCGACGCCGGCACCCGCCGACAACCCGGACACGGCCGAAAAGGTCGCGCTCGGCGAGCTGCTGTTCTTCGACAAGCGCCTGTCGGACAGCGGCACGTTCGCGTGCGAAACCTGCCACCAGCCGGAAAAGGGCTGGGGCGACGGCCTGCCGCTGTCGCCGAAGTTCAACGGCAAGCTCAACAAGCGCCACTCGCCGACCCTGTTCAACGTCGCCTACGCCAACGAGTGGTACTGGGACGGCCGCAAGCCGACCCTCGAGTCGCAGATCCTGGCCGCGTGGACCGGCCAGGTCGGTGGAACCCCCGACAAGGTCGCCGCGAAGCTCGCGGCGATCCCGGAGTACGCGACGCGGTTTCAGCGCGCGTTCGGCGAGGGGCCGACGGCCGACAACATCCCCAAAGCGCTCGCGTCGTTCCTGCGCATCAAACTGCGCAGCGGAGACTCGCCGTGGGACCGCTACGAGAAGTCCGGCGACGCCAGCGCCGTGAGCCCGGACGCGATCGCCGGCTTCAAGGTGTTCACGGAGACCGCGGCGTGCGCCCTGTGCCACGCGCCGCCGCTTTATACCGACATGCTCTACCACAACGTCGGCGTCGGCTACGAGGGCAACGACAGCCCTGACCCCGGTCGGTTCGCCGTGACCAAGGATCCGAAGGATACCGGCGCGTTCAAGACACCGGGCTTGCGCGGCGTGACGCTACACCCGCCCTACTTTCACGACGGCAGCGGCAAGACGCTCGAGGACGCGGTCGATTTCATGATCGGCGGCGGCTACCGCAAGAACAACCCGCACATCGATCCGAAGCTCAAACCGAAGAAGCTCACCGCGAAACAGCGGGCGCAACTGCTGGCCTTCTTGCGGGCGCTCACGCCGGACACCACCTACCAGCGGCCCAAGCTGCCGTAGCGACCCGGCCCGCACCAGTCACAGCAAGTTCTTGAAGTAGTCGAGCGCTTCGGGGTTCGCGAGCGCGTCGCGGTTGTCGACGGGCTGGCCGTGCATGACGCGCTGCACGGCCAGCTCGACGATCTTGCCGCTGATCGTCCGCGGGATCGCCGGCACCTGGAAGATGCGCGCCGGCACGTGGCGCGGCGACGCTTCCTCGCGGAGTTTGCGGCGAATCGTGCGCTCCAACTCGTCGGTGAGTTGGACGCCGTCGCGCAACACGACGCACAGAATCACCTCGACGTCCCCGTCGACCGGGTGGCCGACCGCGATCGACTCGACGACGTCGGGAATCGACTCGACGACGCGGTAAATCTCGGCCGTGCCGATGCGGACGCCGCCTGGATTCAGGGTCGCGTCCGACCGGCCGTAGATGATCATGCCATCGTGCTCGGTGAGTTCGGCGTAATCGCCGTGGCACCAGACGTTCGGGAACCGGGCGAAATACGCGTCGTGGTAGCGCTTGCCGTCCGGGTCGTTCCAGAAGTAGATCGGCATCGACGGAAATGGGCGCGTACAGCAAAGCTCGCCCTTTTGGCCGCGCACCTCGCGCCCCTGGTCGTCGAACACCGCGACCCGCATCCCGAGCCCCCGCATCTGCAACTCGCCACGGTAGACCGGGCCGATCGGGTTGCCGAGGGCGAAGCAGGAAATGATGTCGGTGCCGCCCGAGATCGACGCGAGGTGGACGTCTCGCTTGATGTCCCGGTACACGTAGTCGAAGCTCTCCGGCAGAAGCGGCGACCCGGTCGACAGAATCGCGCGCACCGACGACACGTCGTGCGTCTTGCGCGGCACGACGCCGGCTTTCTCGATCGACGCGAGGTACTTGGCGCTCGTGCCGAACACGGTGATGCCGACCTCCGCGGCGAACGACCACAGCGCGTCCGGCGCCGGGTAGGTCGGCGACCCGTCGTACAGCACGACCGTCGCCCCGAGCGCGAGCGAACTCACCAGCCAGTTCCACATCATCCATCCGCAGGTCGTGAAGTAGAAGATGCGGTCGTCCCGCTGCACGTCGGTGTGCAGGCCCAACTCCTTCAGGTGCTGGATGAGCGTACCGCCGGCGCCGTGTACGATGCACTTGGGCACGCCCGTGGTGCCCGACGAGTACATGATGTACAGCGGGTGGTTGAACGGCAGTATCGCGAAGTCGATGTCGCCGTCCGGCTGCGCCGCGACGTCCGCAAACCGCACCGCGCCCGGAAGGCCGTCGATCGCCGGTTCGTCGCCGGCGAACGGGATGACCACGGTGCGTTCGACGCTCGGGAGCTGCGCGAGGATGCCGCGGATGCGCGCGAGCGAGTCGATGGCCTTGCCGTTGTACGAGTAGCCGTCCGCGCAAAACAGCACCTTCGGCTCGATCTGGCCGAATCGGTCGAGCACGCCGCGAATTCCGAAGTCCGGCGAGCAGGACGACCAGATCGCGCCGATGCTCGCTGTGGCGAGCATCGCGACGATCGACTCGGGAACGTTCGGAACGAAGCCGGCTACGCGGTCGCCGGCGGCCACGCCCTGTGCCCGCAGCCACCGCGCGACCGCGCTGACCTGTGCGTACAACTCGGCGTACGTGATCGAGCGCCGCCGGCCGCGTTCGTCGCCCGCGACGATGGCCACCTGGTCGTCCCGGTAGCGCAGCAAGTTGGCGGCGAAGTTCAGCCGTGCGTCCGGGAACCAGCGCGCGCCGGGCATCTTGTCGAGGTCGACGACGACGCGGTCGCCCCGCTCGGCCGCCGCGATGTCGAAGAACTCCCACACGGCCGGCCAGAACGCGGCGGGGTCGTCGACCGACCAGCGCCACGCCGACCGCACGTCGGGCTGGCCGACTTGTTTCAGAAAGCGCGTCATGTTCGCGCGCGCGATCCGCTCCGACGACGGCGTCCACATCGGCTCGCTCATGGCCCCGGACTGTACCGCAGCCGCGCGCCGCCCGCGCAACACCGCGCTATCGCGCCATGCCACCGGGCGCGTACACGCGCTCCGGCGCGACGTTCGGGTAGCGCAGCGCCTTGACGCGCAGCGCCGCAATCGCGTCGAGGATGTCGCGCCGATCGCGGCCGGCGGCACGCAGCGCGGCGACCCGTGCCGCCACCGCGCGCCCCGTCGCGGGCGGGTGGTAGCACAGCGCGCGGCCGAACACGACGTGGCCACCGACGCCGACCAGCCGCGCCTCGACCACATCCCCGGCTGAGACGCCGTGCAGGGCGCGCGGCTCGTCCACCGCGAAGCGGGCGCCGCCGATCAGATCGCGCAGCCTCACCCGCCCGGGCTCGATCGCGACGACCTCGAACAGCGACCGGTGCGATCGGATCAGCGCCCGCACCGCATCGCGGCGGTCCGGATCCGGCTCGCCGGCCAGCAGCGACGCCGCCGGCGGCCACCGCTGGCCGTCGCGCACGCGCTCGAATGCGTACCACTCGAGAAATGCCTGCGTCCACGCCTCCCACAGCTCCTCGTCCTCGAACACGCGCCCGCGGCGGTCGTCGAAGTCCGCCCGCGCCCGGGCCACGTCGTCGGCGTCGCCGGCAACTCGTTCGATCACCTCGTCGATGAGTTGGCCGACGAGCCGCGCGGCCTGCTCCGCGGTCACGCCGATTGCCCGCGCATCGCCGCGGCGAAGCGCGCAAACAGGTACGCGGAATCGTGCGGGCCCGGGCTCGCCTCGGGATGATACTGGACGCCGAACACCGGCTTTCCGGCGACCCGAAGGCCCTCCACGGTTCGGTCGTACAGGTTCAGGTGCGTGCAGATCGCGCGGCCGGCAAGCGAGTCCACATCGACGCAGAAGCCGTGGTTCTGCGACGTAATCTCGACCTTGCCGGTGGCGAGATCGAGCACCGGATGGTTGGCGCCGTGGTGGCCGAACGGCAGCTTGTAGGTGCGACCGCCAAGGGCGAGCGCGAGGATCTGATGTCCCAAGCAGATGCCGAAAAGCGGCACGCCGCTGGCCACCAGATCGCGGACCGCATCGACCGCGTACGTGACCGCCGCCGGGTCCCCCGGCCCGTTGGACAGAAACACCCCGTCGGGCGCCAGCGCGAGCGCGTCAGCCGCCGGCGTCGTCGCCGGTACGACCGTGACGCGAATGCCGGCGTCGCGCAGGTCGCGCAGGATGTTGCGCTTGATGCCGAAGTCGTAGGCGACGACGTGGAGTTCGGCCGGCGGCGGCGGCGCGCCCGGGGCGTCCGGCGGCCGCCAGGTCGGCTCGTCCCAGGTGTATCGCTCGGCGCACGTCACCTGTGGCACCAGATCGCGCCCCTCCATCGACGGCGATGCGAGTACGCGGTCGCGCAGTTCCCCCACGTCGACGTCGCCGGTCGCGATCGCGCCGCGCTGGGCGCCGCGGTCGCGGATGCGCCGGGTGAGCGCTCGCGTGTCCACCCCGGTGATGCCGGCGACGCCCGCGTCCGCCAGCAGCGACGCGAGGTCGCCCTCCGCGCGCCAGTTCGACGCGAGCGGCGCCAGCTCGCGGACCACGAACCCCGACGCGAACACGCGGCCGGACTCGAAATCCTCGCGGTTGACCCCGGTGTTGCCGATCTGCGGCGCGGTCATGGCGACGATCTGCCCGCAGTAGCTCGGGTCGGTGAGAATCTCCTGGTAGCCGGTCATCGCCGTGTTGAACACGACCTCGCCGAACACCGTCTCCTCGGCGCCGAAAGCGTCGCCGCGGAACACCGAGCCGTCCTCGAGCACGAGCACCGCCGGGCGGCGCGCGGTCACAGCGCACCTCCGAGTTCGTACACGACGCGGCCGCCGACGATCGTGACGACGGCGCGTCCGCGGACGCGCCGCCCGTGAAACGGCGTGTTCCGCGACTTGGACTCCATGCGATCGCGATCGACCGTCCATTCGAGATCCGGATCGAGGATCGTCACGTCGCCGACCGCGCCGGGAGCCAGGGTGCCGGCGCCCGGTACGCGCAGGTCGAACACCCGCGCAGGCGCCGCGGTGAGCAACTCCACCGCGCGCATCCAGCCGATCGCGCCGCGGGCCACCAGTTCGAGTGTGAGCGGCACCGCCGTCTCGAGGCCGAGCATCCCGCACGCGGCATGTTCGAACTCGACCTCCTTCTCCACCTCGGAGTGCGGTGCGTGATCGGTCGCGATGCAGTCGATCGTGCCGTCGGCGAGCGCTTCGACGATCGCGTCGATGTCGGCGGCCGTGCGCAGCGGCGGCGCCACCTTGGTGGACGTATCGTACGCGAGGCACGCCTCGTCCGTGAGCGTGAAGTGGTGCGGCGTCACCTCGCACGTCACCGGCAGGCCGCGGCGTTTGGCATCGCGCACCAGCGCGACCGTGCGCGCCGTCGACACGTGGGCGACGTGATAGCGCGCGCCGGTCCACTCGACCAGCTCGAGGTCGCGCGCGACCATGACCGACTCGGCCTGCGGCGGCTGGCCGCTGAGGCCCGCGCGCGTCGCCGCGTCCCCCTCGTTCATGGCGCCGCCGGCCGACAGGCTCAGATCCTCGGCGTGCTGGACGACCGGCAGGCCGAACGTGCGCGCATATTCGAGCGCGCGACGCATCAAGCCCGCGCTCATGACCGGGCGGCCGTCGTCGGACACCGCGACGATCCCCGCGTCGCGCATCTCGCCGAATTCGGCGAGCGCCTCGCCCTGCAGACCGCGGGAGATCGCGCCGATCGGCCGCACGCGGACGCCGTCGACCAGCGCGGCGCGCTCGAGGATCAACTCGGTCACTGCGCGGCAGTCGTTGGCCGGCTTGGTGTTCGGCATGCAGCACACCGTCGTGAACCCGCCGGCGGCCGCCGTCCGCGATCCGGACTCGATGTCCTCTTTGTACTCCTCGCCGGGCTCGCGCAGGTGGACGTGGAGATCGATGAGGCCGGGCCCGACGATGCGGTCGGCGGCGTCGATGACGCGGGCGCCGGCCGGCGCCGCGAGCCCGCGGCCGACCTCGGCGATCCGGCCGGCTTCGATCTTCACGTCGGCCGTCGCATCGCGGCCGGCGGCCGGATCGATCACGCGGCCGCCCCGAATCAGCAGGCTGCCTCCCGGCCCACTGCGCGTCGTGTGGCTTTGATCGCGGCGGTCGTCCATGCGGTCCGCGCGGTTCTAACAGGGCCGGACCGCGCCGGCAAGCCCGGGGCTGGCCCGAGCGCCCGCCGCGCTCCGGCCGGCCGAGCGCGGTGGTACAGTGCCGGCGATGGCCCGGACGGCCGGCATCGTCATCATCGGCGACGAGATCCTCAGCGGGAAGTTCGCCGACGAAAACGCCCGCTACCTCATCGGCGCGCTGCGCGAACTCGGCGTCGCGCTGCAGCGCGTGTCCATGATCCCCGACGACGTCGACGACATCGCGGACACGGTCGCCCGCTTCTCGGACCGGTTCGATCTCGTGTTCACGTCGGGAGGCGTGGGGCCGACCCACGACGACGTCACCATGGCCGGGATCGCGCGCGCGTTCGGTGTCGACGTGGTCGTTCACCCGGCCCTCGCCGATGCCATCCGCGCCTTCTTCGGCCCGGAGTTGGCCGAGCGCAACCTGCGGTTGGCCGAGGTCCCTGCCGGCGCCGAGTTGATCGGCGACGGCGGCGACCTGAAGTGGCCAGTCGCGCGAATTCGCAACGTCTACATCCTGCCCGGCGTGCCGGCGCTGTTCCGCCGCAAGTTCGAATCGATCGCCCACCTGTTTCGCGACGTGCCCTGGACGGTAGAGCGCGTGTTCGCGCGAGCCGACGAGGGCGCGCTCGCCCCGCACCTGGACGCCGTCGTCGCCGGGCATCCCGACGTCGCGGTGGGCAGCTACCCGCGCTTCGATGAGCCCGACTATCGGGTGCTCATCACGCTCGAGAGCAAGCACCCCGACGCCGTGCGCGCCGCACGCGCGGATCTGGTTGCGCGGTTGGGCGACATCGTGGTCAGGGTAGAGGAGTCATGACCAGCGAGAAGCTCACGTCGGTGCGCGGCATGAACGACATCCTGCCGCCCGAGTCGGACGCGTGGCGGCAGTTCGAGGATCACTGCCGCGCCATCTTGCACCAGTACGGGTACCGAGAGGTCCGCACGCCGATCGTCGAAGCGACGGCGCTGTTCGCGCGCGGAGTCGGCGAGGCGACGGACATCGTCGAAAAGGAGATGTACACGTTCGCGGACCGCAAGGGCCGATCGCTCACACTGCGCCCCGAGGGCACCGCGAGTTGCGTGCGCGCGTACATCCAGCACGCCGTCCACAAGCGCGAGCCGGTCACCCGCTGGTACTACGTCGGGCCGATGTTCCGCTACGAGCGGATGCAGACCGGCCGATACCGCCAGTTCTGGCAGATCGGAGTCGAGGTGTTCGGCATCGCCGAGCCGACCATCGACGTCGAGATCGTCGCGATGCTGCACCGGCTGTACAGCGAGGTCGGCATCGCCAACACGGTGGTGATCAACTCGGTCGGCGGACGTGCCGACCGGCCGGTGTATCGCGAACGGTTGCTGGCGCACTTCGGTCCGCATCGCGACGCGCTGTGCGGCGACTGCCGGCGGCGGCTCGACAAGAATCCGCTGCGGGTGTTGGACTGCAAGGTGGAGGCGTGCCGCCGCATCATCGCTGGCGCGCCGTCGGTGCTCGATGCGCTCGGCGACGCCAGCCGCGGCCATTTCGACGCCGTCCGGCGCGGACTGGCCGCCGTCGGCGTGCCGTTCGACGTCGACCCGCGCCTCGTGCGCGGGCTCGATTACTACACCGGCACCGTATTCGAGCTGATCACCGCCGACGCGGCGCTCGGCGCGCAGGGTACGATCGTCGCCGGCGGCCGCTACGACGACCTGGTCGAAGACCTCGGCGGCCCGTCCACCCCCGCGATCGGGTTCGCGCTCGGCGTCGAACGAGCGATGTTATTGCTGGGCGACCGCGGGCGCGCAGGCGCCGCCATCGACGTATTCTTCGCCAGCGCCGGCCCCGCCGCCCGCGAGCGCGCGCTCGCGGTGGCCGATGCCGTCCGTCGCGCGGGGTTCGCGGCGGACATGGAGCACCGCGACGTGGGGTTCAAGGCGCAGTTCAAGCGCGCTCACAAGCTCGGCGCCCAGTGGGTCGTCGCGATCGGCGACGCCGAGGCGGCCGCCGGCACGGTGCGGCTCAAGCACATGGAGTCGGGGCAGGAGCGCGAAATCGCCGCCGAGCTGGTGGTCGACGCCCTGCGCGGCGAAGTGTAGCGGCCGCAACCGCCACACCCGTCGGTCGCCTCGGCCGGCGTTCGCGCTCCGCCGCCGGCGACTACGACCGAACGGTGCGGACGACGATCGCGCCGGCGCCGAGCGCCAGCAGTGCGCCGATCCGGCCGAGCCAGCCGAAGCTCCCCTCGCCGCCGGCCGCCGCCGCTCGGCGCACGGCCGCCGCGGGTCGCGCGCGCAGCGCCGGCTCCGCTCCGTTCGCGCGTCCGGCGCCCGCCGCAAACGCGAGCAGCGCGTCCCGGCGCTCCGGCATCGCGCCCCACGACACCGTCTCGATCAACGTGCCGTCGGCGCGGAACGCGGCGACCTCGACGTGGTCACCGATGACGTGCACGCGCAGGTAGTGGTTGACGCGCTCCATGTAGCGCACCGCGTCCCGATCGATCGCCGCCGCGCGCCGGCTCCGCGGGTACAGCGGCGCGCCGCCGCCACCGGTCACGAAGTAGCGCACGCCCCCGCGCTCGGCGCGCTGGTAGTTGTGGTCGTGGCCGCTGAACACGGCATCGACACCGTAGCGCTCGAACAGCGGCGTCCACGCGTCGCGCAGCTGGCTGTGGCCGCCGTGGATCGACACGGAAAACGGCGGGTGGTGCATGACGACGAATACGTGGCGGATGCGGCGGTCGAGTTGCGCGGCCTGAAGCTGCTGCTCGATCCATGCGGTCTGGTCGGTCAGCGCAAAGCTGTAGGCGTTCGAGTCGAGCACGAGGAACCGCGAGTTGCCGTAGGTGAACGCATAGTAGCGCTCCGGGTTGGGCGCGTTCTCCGGCACCGCGAAGTACATGCGATAGTTGTCGGCCGTACGGCCGCGCCCCTGGCGGTCGTGGTTGCCGAGCGCGGGAAACAGGACGTTCTCGGCGAGCAGCTCGCGCTCGATGTCGAAGAACTCCTGCCATTCGGCGAGCGAGCTGCCCTCGTTGACGTAGTCGCCGGTGCCCAGCAGAAAGTCCGGCACTTCGCGGCGGATGCGCTCGACCACCGCACGGTGGGCGCGCGCGTTGGACCGGCTGTCGCCGAACGCGACGAACATGAAGGGCGCATCCGGCTCCGGCGCGGTTGCGAACTCACCTTCGGCCTGCTCGTCGTCGCACACGACGCGATACCGGTAGCGCGTGCCCGCGTCGAGTCCGTCGACGACGACCTCGTGGAGATCCTCCGGCTCGGCCGCCACCGCGCGCGCGACGCGGCCGGCTGCATCGACGACCTCGACGGCGCACGCGCGCTCGCGACTCGACTCCCACATCACCGTGACCGACGACCGGCTCACGTTTTGTAAGTACGGCCCCTTGTCGAACGCACCCGCGCGCGCGGCGCCGCCCACGGCCGCCCACGCGGCAGCGCACGTTATCGCGCAGACTGCGAGGCGCACGCCTTCATGGTAGGCGGCACCGGCCCCGGGGCGCAAGTTCCGCGCCAGCGCCTACTCCGCGTAACGGGCCTTGGCCAACGCGCGCACCGCGTCGCGGGCGCTGGCCTCGATGTAGCCAAACCTGCGCACCAGCGCGTCGATCGTGTCCCGCGCGGCCGCCTTCGCCTCGTCGTCGAGCACGCGGTCCCCGTCGGTGAGGTACGCGACCACGTTGCGGACAGCGCGGCCGACGATCTCGCGCCGCTGGCGGAAGTAGGCGTCTCGCAGCTTGCGGAACTCCTTGGGGAAGATGTGCTCGTAGTCGGCCTTTTGCCCGCGGTGGTCCAGCGACCACGCGCCGATGCGTGCGATCAGATCCTTGCGGAACTCGTCGGCCGGCCCAGTGACCTCGAGGGTGCGCTCCACCTCGCGCATCAACTCCTCGTCCGGGTCCTCGCTGCGCCCCGTGGCCTCGTTGAACACCTTCTCGTTGCGCGTCCAGTACGTGACGTGAGTGACGTACTTGGCAAACAGGCGCTGGTATTCGCCCTCCTCGACCAGGTTGAGCGCCGCGCGGACTTCCTCGTCCACGCGATCGAGCCACTTGCGCCGGGCGATCTCGATGAACTGAGCGTGGTCGTGGTAGCCGCCCGGCAGCGGCTCCTGCTTGAGGAACTCGTACACCGACACCTGCCGGGTGAGTTCCTCGATTTCGGCCAGCACCGCCTCCACCGACACGTAGTCGAACGTGGACGAGTTCGCCGCGTTGAACAACACGGTCTGCATTTCACGAGGGGACGCCCCGGTGCGGCCCTCGTAGCTCGGGTATGCGTCCGACTCGTGCCACAAGTCGGACAGGTGCGCACGCAACAACTTGGCCTGGTCGACCGTGTAGTCGTCCGGCACGGCGCCGGTCGCGTACAGTTCGGCCTTTTGTAGCGGCGTGAGGCGCGCAACCAGATCGGCCACCTGTTTGGGATAGCGTTCCGCGAGCGGTTTGCGCATGCGCGTGAGCACGGCCCACAGTGCCGCGACGTAGGCGCAATGCGGCTGGACGTGCCGATCGCTGGCCGCCTCGCGCAGCTTCTGCGCGTAGATCTGCTCCTCCTGAGTGTAGTCGAGCAGATAGGGCACTCGAATCAGGTCGAGCCGCCCCTTGAACGACTGAAACTCGGGCAGTTCTTTGAATGCGTTGAGGTGGATCTCGTTCGACGTACCGAGGTAGACGAGGTCCAGGTAGAGCGTCGCCGTCTGCAGGCTCACGGTCGATCGCTCCACGGTCGTCAGCAAGTACTTGTAGGCCTCGATCGGGCGCTTGAGCAGATCGGAATATTCGATGAGCCCGCGGTTGGCGCCGACCAACTCACCGCCGTACTCGAACAGCGCGACCGTCTGCAGCGCCGCCGGCAGCGCGGCGATCGACCGGTCGGCCGTGACCTGGCGCTCGGTCGCATCGACGGCGAGCTGCGGCTCGACGGTGACGTAGCCGCAGCGGTAGCGGTGTTGGATGTAGAACCGCTCCACCTGGACGTGGCGCAACACCTTGAGGTAATCGCCCTGGTAGCTGGCGAGCAGCGCCTCGTAGATCGCCTTGTTCTTGGCCGACAGCTGGCCGTATTGGATGTAGTCCGACAGCACGAAGCCGGCGTCGCGCGCGCCCGTGCGCTCCACGATCGATTCGAGCAGGTCCCGGCGGCGCGCGGGAGGAATCAGGAACAGCGGATGGTCGCGCAATTCGTCGACCACCTTGGCGTCGATCATGTCGTCGGGAAGGTAGGCGAACGTATCGCGCGCGTTGACGTCGTCGTAGCCGCCGCCGAAGCCGATGCCCGACTTCGACAACTTTTGCGCGGGAAAGATCCAATTGATGCGATACAGCGCCCCCTCGTCGAGCGTGGAGTAGTGCTGCATTGCGCGGCCGATGCACCGGATCAGCGTCGTCTTGGCCGAGCCGTTCGGGCCGTGCAGCAGCACCAGCTTGTTGGCGGCCCCTTCGTTGACGAAGTTCTTCAGCGCCCGGTAGACGCGGTTTTGCACTTCCTCCTGGCCCACCAGGCGATCGCGGCCGTCCGCCCACGGACAGTCGAACAGCCTGAACCGCCGCACCGTGCCGCGCGGAAACGCGATCTCGTCGGCGCCAAAATAGTCGAAACAGTCCTTGATGTACTGCGGCGCCGACCGGAGCTGGCGATACGACTGCCCGCACAGGTCCAGGTACTCGGCGAACGACAGTACGCGCTTGTTCTTGACGAAGTCTTCGCGAATCGCGTCGCCGACGGCGCGCAGCGCGTCCCCCGGGTCCACCGGCTTGTCCGTCATCGCGGCCGAGTGTAGCAAAGCCTCGGCATGCCGCCGCGGTCATGGCGGGTGATACGCTGCGCGCCATGGCCGACTTCGACTACGATCTGTTCGTCATCGGCGGCGGTTCGGGCGGCGTCCGCGCGGCGCGCATCGCGGCCGGGCACGGTGCGCGCGTCGCGCTCGCCGAAGAGTACCGCTACGGCGGCACGTGCGTGATCCGCGGCTGCGTCCCCAAGAAGCTGTTCGTCTACGCATCGCACTTCGCCGACGACTTTCGCGATGCGGAGGCGTACGGTTGGCGCGTCGGCGCCACGCAGTTCGACTGGCCGACCCTGGTGGCGGCCAAGGACCGCGAGATCGATCGGCTCAGCGCCATCTATGCCGGCTTGCTCGACCGCGCCGGCGTGACGCGGTTCGACGCGCGCGCCCGGCTGGCCGATCCGCACACCGTGGAGGTCGGCGGCCGGCGGGTGACCGCGCGCATCATCCTCGTCGCCACAGGGGGAACGCCGTGGAAGCCGTCGGTGCCGGGCGTCGAGTACGCGCTCACCTCGAACGAGATGTTCCACCTGCCCTCCCTCCCGCGTACGATCCTGGTGGTCGGCGGCGGCTACATCGCGGTCGAATTCGCGTGCATCCTCAGCGGCTTCGGCGTCGCCGTCACGCTGATGTACCGCCGCGACAAGGTGCTGCGCGGGTTCGACGACGACGTGCGCGACGCGGTCCAGGATCACCTCGCGGCCCGCGGCATCGAACTGCGCATGAACGCCAACATCGAGCGGATCGAACGGCTCGAGGGCGGCCGGCTGCGCATGCACCTCGACGGCGGCGGCGCGTTCGAACGCGACGCCGTGCTGTGCGCGACCGGGCGACGCCCCAACACCGACGACCTCGGGCTGCGCGAATGCGGCGTCGACCTCGGGCCGCACGGCGCCATCGTCGTAGACGAGATGTCGCGCACGTCGGTCCCCAGCATCTATGCGGTCGGCGACGTGACCGACCGGATCAACCTCACGCCGGTCGCGTTGCACGAAGGGCATGCGTTCGCCGACTCCGTGTTCGGAGGGAAGCCGCGCCCGGTCGACCACGAGTGCGTCCCGTCGGCCGTGTTCTCGCAGCCGCCGGTCGCGACGGTCGGGCTCACCGAAGCCCAGGCCCGCGACCGCTACCCGAACGTCCACATATACCGCTCGCGTTTCACCCCGCTCAAACACACGCTCACCGGCCGCGGCGACCACAAAACGCTGATGAAGCTGGTGGTCGACGGCGACAGCGACCGCGTTCTCGGCGCGCACATGGTCGGCGACGACGCGCCCGAGATCATCCAATGCATCGCGATTGCGGTGAAGATGGGCGCGACGAAAGCCGACTTCGACCGGACCATCGGCATCCACCCGACGTCGGCGGAGGAGTGGGTCACGATGCGCACCCGCGTCGCGTGACGGCGCGCTGCGCGCACGCCGCTACTTGCGATACGGCACCTCGTAGCCGTCGGCGCGGTAGACGTGCGCGTCGAAGAACCGGCGCAGCTCATCCATCGCGGCCGCGCCGCGCGGCGTGTCGATGATGTTGCGCAGCTCGCGCGGGTCGGCGCGCAGGTCGTAGGCCTCGAGCGTACCGTGGCGCAGGTCGCGGATCGCCTTGATGCCGTCACGGGTGACGAGCGCCTGCTTGAGCCGGCCCTCCGCGGCGATCGGGCGGGTGAGTCGCACGTCGCGCCCGGCGATCAGCGGCACCAGGCTCTGCCCCATGAAATGCGGCGGTGTCGGAAGGCCGAACAGATCGAGCACGGTCGGACCGAGGTCCACCGTCGACACCGGCTCGGCGACGACGCGCGGCGCCACTCCGGGAGCGCGCACGATCAGCGGCACGCGCAGCAGTTCCTCGTACAACGTCGTCGCGTGTTGGTGCGTGCGGTGCTCGCCGAACGCCTCGCCGTGGTCGGAGGTGACGATGAGCACCGTGCGCGACCACAGCCCGCGCCGCCGGAGTTCGTCGACGAGCCGGCCGATCTCCCGATCGACCACGTCGATCTCGGCCACCCACCTGTCCTTCGGACCGCCGCGTTTGCCGCCGCGGTCGTACGGCCAATGCGGGTCCATGAAGTGCATGTACAGAAACAGCGGGCCGTCGCCGTGGTGGTCGATCCGGTCGAGCGCCGGCGCCATCACGTCCTCGGCGAGCGGGAAGTTGAAGTCGGTTTTTACGTGCGATCGGATCTTCGGCTCGACGTCGAAGCCGCGCACGACCCCCATTCCGCCGACGAGCCACCACGCGCTCGCGTAGGTGACCGTCGGAATGCCCGCGCGCTGCACGATCTCCGGAAACCGGGGCGTCGGATCGGCCCACGGCCACAACTCGCCGGTGCGGCCGGCGCCCTTCCGGCTCCAGTACAGCTGCGAAAAGTGCTTGCCCGAAAACAGCGTCGCAAGCGTGTACACCGTCTGAGACCCGGTGCTGCGGGCCACGCGGAAGTCGACGCCCTCGGCCCGCAGCCCGCGCAACACCGGCATGTGGTCGCGCCAGCGCGGCGAGTCGAACACATCGCTGCGTACGGCGTCGATCGTGACGAGGATGACGATCGCGCGGCGCGGGTCCACGAGCCGCTCCGGGCTCGGCGGCACGGCGGGCCGCGTCGCCCGATCGGCGAACCACTCGCCGGCGCCGGCCCGCGCGGGCGCGCGGTCGCGGAAGTGGATCCGCGCCAGAAACGGCGCGAACACCGAGCCGGGCGAGCGCGCCAGTTGCAGCGCGACCGCGTTGCGGGGCCAGCGCGCGACCGTCACGGCGGCGAGCGCCGCGACCGCCGCCAGCCCGACGGCCGCGCGCCGGCGCAGCGGTCGCACCGGCGGCGCCGGTACTCCGACGAGCGCACCGCCGATGAGCGCCGCGGCGGCCCACGCCAGCCACAAGTGCAGCCCGGGATACGCGCCGGGGTAGACCGCGTGGTTGGCGAACGCGGCGGCGCATCCGAGCGCGACCGCCGCGGCGCGCAGGCCGCGCGCCGCCGCCGCGCGCCCGGCGTGCGCCGCGAGCGGGATCGCCGCTGCGGCCGCCGCCATCAGCCCCCAATACGCGGCGTCGCCCCCGAGTTTGCGGGCCGCGCCGGCCAGGTCGTCCGCCAGCGTCCCCATCGCGACCGCGCCCGCGGCCGCAGCCGCCGCAACGGCGCCCCAGCCGCGCATGCGGCGCGGCGCCGCCCGCCGCCACGCGGCCACCGCGACCCCGGTGGCGAGCGCGGCCGCGGCAACGTGGCCCGCGTCGTACAGGTGGTGCAGCCACCGCGCGCGCGCGCCGAACGCCGGCCACGGCACGGTCATGCTGATGGCGATTGCGTTGACGGCCGCGACCGCGCCCCATCCCGCGCCGTAGGCCCACGCCGCTGGCAAGGGTGCGGCGGCCCCCGCCGGCGACGCGGCCCGCCGCCCGCGCGGGCCCCGACTGCGCCGTGCGCTCGTCATCGCGCGTGCGCCGACGCGTGCCGCTTATCGGCGGCGGCGCCGGACGGCGAGCGCACCCACCGCGGCGATCAGCGCCCATGTCGCCGGCGCGGACGTTCCCCCGCTGCGCACCGCGCAGCCGCCCCCGGTGCCGTCGCCGCCAGCCGGCCAGCACGCGCCGCCGGTCCCTGCCGACAGACAGTCGAAGCCGGCCGGGCACGCGTCGGCGACCGTCGGATCGCACGCCGCGGTACAGCGCTGCTCGTCCCCCGAACGCGCGCACATACCCGACCGGCAGTCGGCGTTGCCCTCACACGGGTCGCCGAGTTCGCCCTCGCCCGGCGGCCGGTCGACGCACGCGCCGCCGTCGCACATCTGGCCGGGGCCGCAGTCGCTGTCGCCGCGACAAGAGCTGTCGAGCACGACCGTGATTCGGGCGACCGCCGCGTCGCCGCGGTTGTCGACGGCGCGCGCCTCGATCGTGACCGGCCCGTCGGCCAGCCCGTCCGGCGTGTTGAACACGTAGGGCCGGGTCGTGAGCGTGCCCGACGGCTGGCCGCCGACCACCAGGCTCACCTCGGTGACCTCGTGGTTGTCGCTGGCGTCGACGCTCACGGTGAACCCCGGGCGCACCGTGGCGCCGTCGGCCGGCTCGACGATCTCGACGGTCGGCGGAGTCGGCTCGCCGGCGCCGAACACGTACAGCAGCCGCTGCACGCTGTTTTGCGTCGCCCCCCCGCACTTGCACGCGCGCGGCTCGTACTCGCCGCACTGAGCATCGACGTCCTGGAACGTCTTGGCCCCGCAGCCGGTGAGGTACGTCATCGGGTCGGCGCACAGGTACTCGTGGTCCATGCCGAAGGTGTGCCCCGTCTCCTGCGCGATCACTTCGCAGATCCGCTGCGGATCGTCGCCCCACACCTCGGCGAACGTGAAGTTGATCGCGTTGCCGATGACGCCGCAGGTAGCCGGTGCGACGCCGCCGACGTCGTTCGCGAAGCCGGCATCCTGTGGCGAACCGGCGACCATCGCCTCGAAGTGGGGCGTCGAGCCCGGATCGACGTCAGTGATCTCCACGTCGAACGGCTCGAACATGTTGCGAACGCAACGGACCACCTCGCTCCACGACGCGTCGCCGTACGGATAGGGCGGCAACTGGACGGTCGAGTTGACGATGCTCGATCGATTCGTCCGCGAGTCCTCGACGCCGGGCGTCACGGTGCAGCCGGCGGCGCAGCGATTGAGAAAGATGAGCCGCGTATCGCCATGGGTGCGCAGTTCGGCCGGGTCCACCAGGTGGACGCGCGACGGGTCGACGTCGATGGTGCCGGTCTTCGGGCGGTCGGCCCGCGCAGGGGCGGGCATCGCCGCGGCCGCGGCCGCGATCGGAAGGAGCCAACAGCGTTTGCGCATAGCGGGGTTTCATACACCGAACTGGCCTCCGCGCGGCCGCCGGCGGCCAACCTGCGCTTACAGCGCGCGGCGGCGGCGGCGACCCACCGGGCGGTCAGGTTGCACAACCCTCGAGATTCGCGCGACAATCGACCGACCTCCGATGGCCCGCCGCCCCTCCGATAGCCGGCCTGCGCGAGCCGGCGACCCGGTCGCCGAGCTCGCCGACCTCGAGGCCCGCTTCGAGCGCGCCCTCGCGAGCCTGTCCATGGCCTATCAGCCGATCGTCCGCGCCGCCGACGGCTCGGTGTTCGGCTACGAGGCACTGATGCGCCCCGGAGACCCCGACTTGCCGCATCCGGGCGCCATGCTCGACGCCGCCGAGCGCCTGCACCGGCTGCCCGCCCTCGCCCGCCACATCCGGACGCTCGCGGCGCACGACTTCGCCGCCCAGCCGCCGGACCGCGGCTCCCTGTTCATCAACGTCCACGCGCTCGACCTGCTGGACAAGTCGCTGTCGTCGCGGTGGACGCCGCTGGCGAAGATCGCGAATCGCGTCGTGCTCGAGATCACCGAGCGCGCGTCCCTCGAGGAAATCTCCGATGTGCGCTGGCGAGTCGCGGAGTTGCGCGCGCTGGGTTACCGGATCGCCATCGACGACCTGGGCGCCGGACACGACCGCATGACCCAGTTCGCGCCGGAGGACACCGACATCGTCAAGCTCGACCTGTCGCTCGTGCGCGACATCGATCGCCACCCGGTCAAGCAGCAGCTCGCCGCGTCGATCACGCAGCTGTGCCGCGAAAACGACATCCTCGTGATCGGCGAAGGGGTCGAGCGCGCGGGCGAGGCCGACGTCCTGCGCGAACTCGGCTGCGACCTGCTGCAGGGCTATTACTTCGCGAAACCCGGTCGCGACTTCCCGCTGCCCCGCGCCGTGTAGGGCCGCGCGGACGCCGGGCGCCGCGCGTCCGCCGCGCCGCGCGCCTCGCCGCCGCGGCCCGTCGACCGCGTCGTCGCAGCCGTCAGATCCCGGCCGGCCGTGATCCCGCGCCCCGATCCGGGGTAGGATGCGGGGACCAAGGGGGCACACCGATGGGATCTCTCGCCGCGCAAGCTGGGGGCATGGGCCTTTTTCTGCACCCGATGGCGCTGGCCGCCTACGCGCCGACGCTGTTCGTCGCGATCTACCTGTTGGCGCTGTGGGACGCGCGCCGGGACGGCAGTGACGGCGCGGGCGACCGCCAGATTGGCCTCAAGGCGGCGGTCCACGTATTCGCCCTCATCGGCGTATTCACCGCCGCCGGCGGGCTGCAGGAGATGCTCGGCTACCTGCTCGGCAAGTTCAAAGGCGACGTGTCCAGCGCGCAGATCAAGGCCGGCATCGGCCACCTCCTCGCGGGCGGCGGCGTGTTCGTGCTCGTGTACCTGTTCCTCCTGCCGCGGACCAACTGGCGCGAACGCGACAAGGTCACTCGGCTAGCCGTCGGCGCGGCCGTCGTCGTCCTCGGCATCCTCGCCATCGTCTCGTTCGTCGAGTTCCTCGGCCAGATCCTCTCCGGCGCCGAGTGGGTGCTCAGCGCCCAGATGCTGGCGGGATCGGTCGCGTTCGGCGGCGTGGCATACGTCGCGCTCGACCGGCTCGGCCAGATGAGCGGCTGGGCCGGTCGGCCGTCCGCGCCGGCCGGGTTCCCGCCAGCGGGGGGCTATGACCCGAACGCACAGCCGCAGCAGCCGGGCGTGCCGCCGGCGGGCGGCGGCTTTCCCCCCGCGGGTGGCGGCTACCCCCCCGCGGGTGGCGGCTACCCCCCCGCGGGTGGCGGCTATCCCCCCGCGGGTGGCGGCTATCCCCC
>RFGE01000058.1 GCA_003696105.1 Deltaproteobacteria bacterium
CCGCGCAGCCGGACGCGCCCGCGCAGCCGCAGTGACGGCAGGCCGCGCAGCCGGACGCGCCCGCGCGGCCGCAGGGACGACGGGCCGCGCAGCCGGACGCGCCGGCGCGGCCGCAGGGACGGCGGGCCGCGTGTGGCCGGTGCGCGGGCGTCGGCGGGCGCGCAGCGCCGGTCACCGCGCAAACGCGCGGTCGACGAGGGCGCGCAGCGCCGCGCGTCGCCGGCGGACGGAGTGCGCGAGGGCGAGCTGGCCGCGGGCGCGGACCTCGTTGTGCTCGCGCCGGCTCGCGAACCGCGCCGGATCCCAGCCGAAGTAGCGGTCTTCGACCACGTCGACGCAAAACCGCGCGGCCAGCTCGACGCACACCGTCTCGAGCCCCGCGATCAGGTCGGCGCGCTCGATCGGCGTGAGCAGCGCGCCGGCGGCGTCCGCGTAGCCGCGCAGCGCTCTTGCGACCAGCTCCTCGTCGATCTCGGGAGCGGACACGTCTTCGCCGTGGGGGTTGCACCACGACCGCAGCGCGTCGCCGAGTTCGTAGGCCATCGTCTGGCGACCGACCGTGTCGAGATCGATGAGACACAGGGCGCGCGGCGGCGCTTCGCGCGCGAACAGGACGTTCGAGATCTTCAGGTCGCCGTGCGCGAGGCGGCGCGGCGCCGGCGCGAGCACCGGCAGGTCGGCCGCCGCCGCGAGAATGTCCCGCGCCAGCGGCCGGTCGCCGGCCACCGCGCGCAGCCGGGCCAGGTGCGCCGCGGTGTCGTGCACGCCCGGTCGCGCGGACCGCAACGGCGCGCCGAAGTCGGCCAGCGCCCGGTGAAACCGCGCGATCGCGGCGAAGCCGGCCTCGGCGTGGGCCGCGCCGGGGCAGCGGTGGTGCGTGGCGCCGTCGACGTATGTCAACGCGCGCCAGATTGCGCCGTCGACTGCCAGGGAAGTGGCGCCGTCGCGCGTGCGCACGAGGCGAGGCGTGTACACGCCCTTGTGCGCCAGGTGTTCGGTCACCGCGTCGATGTCGTCGTTGACCTCGGCGCGGAATACCGGGTGGAGGCGTTGGAGCACGATCGGCCGGTCGCCCGCGACGACGCGGTACGTGCGGTTGATCAGGCCGCCGGCGACCGGTTCGGCGACGGCCCCCGCGATGCCGTACGCGGCGAGCACGGCGGGCGGCGGCGCGGCGTCGTCGGTCACGGCCGGACGATGTCGAGCAGCTCGACGTCGAACACGAGCATACCCTGCGGCGCGCCGGGCTTGCCCTTGTAGGCGAGCTCCTCGGGGATCCAGAAGCGGAACTTGTCGCCCTTGTGCATCAGCTGCACCCCCTCGGTCCATCCGGCGATGACGCGGTCGAGCGGAAACTCGGCCGGCTGGCCGCGCGCGACGGAGCTGTCGAACATCTTGCCGTCGGTGGTCCACCCCGTGTAGTGGACGCGCACGATGCTCTTTGCGCCCGGCGTCGCGCCGCCGCCGCCTTGCTTCAGCACCCGATACGCGAGGCCCGACGGCGTGCGCTTGGCATCCTTCGGCGGCGCGGCGACGTCCTTGGGGGCCGGGATCGGCTTCGGCGCCGGCTTGATGTCGAGCAGCTCGATGTCGAACACGAGCATGCCCTGCGGCGCGCCGGGCTTGCCCTTGTAGGCGAGTTCCTCCGGGATCCACAGCCGCGCCTTGTCGCCCTTGCGCATCATCTGCACGCCTTCGCTCCAGCCGGGGATGACCTTGTCGAGCGGAAACGTCGCCGGCCGGTTGCGGGTCACCGAGCTGTCGAACATCTCGCCGTCCGTCGTCCATCCGGTGTAGTGGACCGTCACCGTGTCCTGCGGGCCGGGGCGTTGCTTGCCGCCGCCTCGCGACAGGATCTTGTAGGCGAGGCCCGACGGCGTGCGCTTGGCGTCCTTCGGCGGCGCGGCGACGTCGGGCGGCGCCGGCAGCGGCTTGGGACCCGGCGTGATGTCGAGCAGCTCGACGTCGAACACGAGCATGCCCTGCGGCGCGCCGGGCCGACCCTTGTACGCCAGGTCTTCCGGGATCCAGAAGCGGAACTTGTCGCCCTTGCGCATCAGCTGGACGCCCTCGGTCCAGCCGGGGATCACCTGCTTGAGCTGAAACGTGGCGGGGCGCCCCTTGACGACGGAGCTGTCGAACATCTTGCCGTCGGTGGTCCACCCGGTGTAGTGGACCTTGACCCGGTCCCACGCGTGCGGGCTCGGCCCATCGCCGGGGCCCTTGTGCAGGACCTTGTAGGCCAGGCCGCTGGCCGTCTTGGTCGCGTCGGCCGGCGGCGCCGCGACATCCGGCGGCGCCGGCAGCGGCTCGCGCGCGCCCGGCTTGCGGGGCTGGTCCGGGTTGGCCGCCGCGGTCGCGGTCGCCGTGGCCGGCTTGGCGTCGCCGTCGTCTTGTGCGCGGCGGGTCTGGCACGCGGCGGCGAGCGCGCAGGCGGCAGTCCAGAGGGCGAGTCGATGAACCATGCGCGGCACTCTACCGCATGGCCGGCTCGCGCGCAGGCCGGCCGTCATCCGAGCGCCGGGCGGGTGAGGTTGTGCGGCGCATCGCCGACGATGGCGATGTCGTCCTCGATGCGCACGCCGCCGAACGGGGCGATCGCATCGACCGCGTTCCAGCGGACGAGCGCCGCGTGTTCGCTCGCGCGCACCGGCCGCAGCAGCTTCGCGATGAAGTAGCAGCCCGGTTCGATGGTCACCACGTGGCCGTCGCGCAAGACCGCCGTCGTGCGCAGATAGGGGTTGTCCGTGCGCGGCGCGGTGGGGCGGCAGCCGACGTCGTGCGTCTGCAGGCCGAGCGAGTGGCCGAGGCCGTGCGGAAAGAACGCGCGGGTGATCCCGGTATCCACGAGCGCGTCGGCGGGGCCGACGGCGAGGTCGAGGTCGACGAGCGCCTGCGCGAGCAGGGCGTGCGCCTCGTCGTGCAGGTGCTCGAACGCGACGCCGGCGCGCGCTCGCAGGCACAGTTGCTGTTGCAATGCCTCGACCGCGGCGATCAGCGCGCGGAATCCGTCGGCCGCGGCGCCGCTGCCGGCGACGTGCGTGCGCGTGATGTCGGCGTGATAGCCGAAGCAGGTCGCGCCGGCGTCGACGAGCAGCGACGCCGCTGCACCGCGGTGTTCGCGAGCGTAGTGGACGTGGTGCAGGATCGCCGCGTGGTGACCGATCGCGACGATGTTCTTGTACGGCGTGTCGGCGTCGTCCTGGCCGGTCGCCTGTAGATAGGTCAGATGGAGTGCCAACTCCGACCGCTCGCCGGCCGCGAACGCCTCGGCGACGGCGGCGTGCCCCGGCGCAGCGCGGCGGTTGGCCTCCGCGATGCACGCGCGCTCGTAGGGAGATTTGACCGCGCGCACGGCGTCGAGGGCGCGCACGAGCGCCGCCGGGTTGCGCGCGCCGGGGGCGATGCCCCAGGCGTCGGCGCGCGCCGCGTCGTCGCCGAGGAAGGCGACGCGGCCGGCCGGTGCCTCGCGGGCGGCCGCGTTCGCCGTGTTGGCGACGACGAGGTCGAACGCGTTCCAGAAGTGGTCGCCGTCGACGGGCGCGGAGCCCTCCCAGTAGTCGCCGGTGTCGACGCGAACGAGGCGCGGGCGGCGGCCCGGCACGATCACGATCGCCGCGTCCGGCTCGCGCAGCGGCGCCCAGTGAAGGAAGTAGGGCGTCGGTCGATGCGGCCAGTGCTGGTCGTCGAAGCTCGACTGGAGAGCCGGACGCCCGGAGTGGATCACGACCGCGTCGAAGCCCGCCGCGTCGAGCGCGCGAGCGTACTCGCGTTCGAGCCGGTCGATGTGGTCGCGGAACAG
>RFGE01000059.1 GCA_003696105.1 Deltaproteobacteria bacterium
CAACTGGTCCAGCAGGGCGGCGGTCGCCTGCTGATGGCGGGCGAGGGCGAGAGCGCCTCGCCTCGCCTCGCGCACGCGGTCGAGGAAGGCGCTGTCGCCCGGCTGCCGGCGCGCGTCGGCGAACGGGCGGGCCGAGCCGTGGAGGCGCCGAAGTTCGAGGCCGACGGCCATCTCGTCGGCCAGCGTCGCCATCACCGACAGCTCTCGATCCGTGAGTTCGCGGTGGTCCTCGAAGTTGACGATCCAAATTCCGAGCAGCCGCTCGAACGACACGAGCGGCACGAGGAACGTGCGGACGCCGAGGTCGCGCCGCATGAACTGGCGGTCGGACTCCATCGGCCGGTGGAACGCATATGCCCGCTTGTACGGGTCGCGGCGCACGTCGCGCCGCTGTTCGACGATGTCGGTCTCGGCCATTCGGACCGCGTGCGCCAGCCGGAGGTGCCAGCTGCCGTCCGGCAGTTCGGCAAACGCCGTGCTGTGGCAGTCGAGGTAGATGTCGACGGCGTCGGCGTAGGCGCGCCACGGAGCGTGGTCGACGGCGATGCCCGCGCTGCGCGGCGTATCGACGCGCAGGCGCTGCGCGAGCCACCGAGCGATCGCGTCGATCTGGTCGCGCGCGCGCTCGCGCTCGACGGCGCCGCCGGCGATGGCGCCAGCGACCACGCCGACGGCCGGCGTCGTCATGCCGAGCAGCGCGACGCCGGTGCGAAACAGCCAATAGTCGGCGATGGCGATCACCGCGATCGCGCCGCCGGTGACCGCCGCCGCCGTCCGCGTGCGCAGCCGCGGGGTCACCGCCGCCGCGACGAACGCGAGCACGCCGGCGAGCATCCACGACAGCCACGGCGGTGGTCGCGACCACACGGCGCCGTGGGCGAGGCCGAGCAGCGCGTGGCAATAGACCTCGGCGGGCGACATTGCGCCGACCGGCGTGGGCACCTGCGGGGCGAAGCGTTCGCCGCGCAGGCCGATCACCACGATGCGATCGCGAAACGTGCGCGGCGGAATCTCACCGCTTGCGACCCGGTGCGCCGGCAGGGTCGGCAGCGCGTCCGGCGCCCCGTAATAGTTGACCGGCAGCCGCCGCGGCACGTCGCGACCGAGTCCGGCGGCTTCGATCACGTCGCGGACGACCGATCGGTCGACACCGTCGGGCTGGCCGAGGTCCAGCGCGACGACCGCGCCGCGCGTTTCGAGCGCCAGGCGGGGCTGGCCGAACCCGGGGGTCGGAGGCGCCATGACGAGTGCGCCGCGGGCGACCGCATCGCGGATCACCGGCGGCGGCGGCTCGTCTGGAAGCAGGCGCGGACCCGGCTCGAGGATCGCGATCACGCGAGGTTCGCCGGCGAGGATCGCCGACACCGTGGCGGCGTAGCGGTCCCACCGCCACGGCGGCGCGTTCCACAGGTTGACGCTGTCTTCGTCGATGGCGACGAAGATGACGTCGTGGCCGCCGTCGCGGGTTCCGCGGATGTCGTAGTACAAACGGCGCGCGTTGTCGTCGATCGCGTCGGCCGTGCCCGTCGCGCGTGCGACAGCCACCGCGGCGAGCGCGATCGCTGCGCATCCGGCGGCGCGGCGCAACCACGGGCGGTGCTCGCGCAGCGCTATCATGCGGGGCGACATCGAACCGGCGTGAGATCGTAGCAACTGGCGCGCGCGCGGCCTATTTTTGTGCGCCGTTCGATAACGGCTTCGATAACCGCTGCCGTCGAGTCGCGCGGGCCACCGGATGCGTGGCGCGTGTCGGGATGCGCCTGTCGCGGGACGCGTGTCGGAGACGGGCACACATGCGCGGAGATAGTTGCTTTGGCAACTCGTGCGTCGGATCACCGGCGCCACGGCCCGCTGCGCGCTACAATCACCACGATGCGGATCGCGTGGCTCGCAGCCGCGGCGGCGGTCGCCGCGAGTCCGGCGTGCGACTGCGGGGGCGGTCGCGGCGTGCCACCAGACGCGCGACCGGCGGACGTGGACGCGGCCGGCGCGGACGCCGGACACGGGTCGGACGCGGCGCCGGGCGACGCCGCGACGACCGACGCCGCTGCTCCCGACGCCGGCAGCCGGCCGGACGCGGCGCCGGGCGACGCCGGGGCGACCGACGCGGCATCCGCTCCC
The DNA here is from genome assembly GCA_003696105.1 of Deltaproteobacteria bacterium. Taxonomy (NCBI): domain Bacteria; kingdom Pseudomonadati; phylum Myxococcota; class Myxococcia; species Deltaproteobacteria bacterium. The sequence continues at coordinate 2,122 of RFGE01000059.1, forward strand.
GACGCCGCCCCGCCGGCGGTCGTACTCATCAACGAGGTGGTCGTCTACCCGCTGCGCGACTGGAACGACTCCGACGGATTCGGCATGCCGTACGACGGCGAGCCCGGCCACGGAATCATCACGTCGGTCGACGAGTTCGTCGAGTTGTACAACGCGGGGACGGCTCCGGTGGACCTGCGCGCGTGGACGCTCGAGATGATCGACGAGAGTCCCGAGACGACCGTGCTCGGCGCTCACCCGTCGATCGTCGCGACACCGGGCTCCACCGTCGCCGCCCTTCAGCCCGGGCACTATCTCGTGGTCGGCAACCCGCGCGGATTTTCGTCCACCGATGTGTTCGTCGTGTTGCGCGACGACGCGGGCCGCGTCGTGGACGACGTCGAAATCGGAGGCAACAACGGCGCGGCCGACCCCGAGGGCGACGGCTCCGGCGACGGCGCGCCGGACGGGATCGGCAACGGCCTCGGCCGCGGCGTGTTCGAGGAGGCGATCGCGCGACCCGCCGGCGCGCCCGACACCGACGACGACATCGCCGACTTCGTGCGCATGCCGGCGACGCCGCTGGCGCCGAACGTCCCGCCGGAGCCGCCGGTCGAGTCAGATCCGCCGGTCGTGGTCGCGAACGCGGAGGGAACCGCGTTTCCCGTGAGCGACAACGTGTGGGTCACGTTCAACGAACCGGTGGCGGGAGCCTCCGCGACTCCGGCCGTGATCCACGTGTCGGTAGGCGGCGTCGATCTGCCGGTCGACGCGGTCACCTTGCGCGACGACGACGCGACGCTCGTGGCCCATACGGTCGGGCGCCTGCCGTACGACGCCGACGTCGACGTGGTCGTGCGCGGCGGGGTGGAGGGCGTGACCGACCGCGCGGGCAACCCGCTGGCCGCCGACGTGTCATTCCAGGTTCACACCGAGCCGCGGCCCGCCGACCCGGCCGGCGTCGTGATCAACGAGATCGTATCGTCGCCGCTGCAGGATTGGGACGACTCCGAGGGAGGCGACGGCGTGGCGTTTTCGCCGGTACCCGGCACCGGCGCAGTCGATTCGCGCGACGAGTGGGTCGAACTCGTCAGCCGCCTGCCCGCGAACGCCGATCTGTCCGGCTACTCGATCGTCGTCTATCGCGGGTTCAACCCGTTCGGCGCGGCGCGCACGGTCACGCCGATCGGCGGGCCGGCGTCCACCTACGTCACGCGGTTGTACGGCGCCGGCACCGGACTGACCGACGTCGCGCCCGGCGACCGCATCGTCGTCGGCAACCCGATCGGCTCGCTGCCGTTCGACTTCGTGATCGAGCTGCGCGACGAAAGCGGCGCGCTCGTCGATGCGGTGGAGGTCGGCGGCAACACGCCCGCGCAAGATCGCGGCGGGGACGGAGTGGACAACGGCGCGCCCGCGCCCGGTGCGGACGGTCGCGCACTCAACCCGGGCGAGGAGGCGATTGCGCGAATCCCCGACGGCGTCGACACGGGCGACGATGCCGCCGACTTTGCCTACGCAGTGCCGACCCTCGGCGCGCCGAACTAGGAGGCGGTTGCGTATAGGCGCGCCAGCGAGGTGGCGAGGTGCGAGGCGAGGTTCGGCGCACGCCCGTAGCGCACGAGGGCGCGTATCCACGTACGGTACCGAAGGGCGCGAGGGCGTACGCCGACGATCGCGACCGCAGCCAACGGCTATGCGCAACAGCCTCCTAAATGGCGGCGAAGACCGCGAGCGCCGGGCTCGGCCGTCCGCGAATCGCGCCGGTTCGGCGGGGACGGCTCGCCGCGCGCGCCGGCGTCACGGAGCGGTCGCGCGGTTCGTGGTACCGTCGGGCAATGCGAGAGATCGCGATCCTTTCGGTTGTCGTGTCCGCGCTCGCGATGGCGCGGCCGGCCGGGGCGGACGAGCCGTTCGATTACCGCGTCCAGTACACGCACCAGGGCCAGTTTGGCGTCCAGGGCGCGGGCGGCTTCGGCTTCCGCTTCATTGCGCCGTACAACGAGGAATACTGCGGCCAGGTAGACCAGGACAACCCGTCGGACCCGAAGGCGGTGTGCTCGGCGCGGTCGCCGTTTGCGCTGGATCTCGGGCTCAGCTACGGCGTCGCGCGCAGTCTCGAGCTGCTGTTCGAGACGCGCATCGGGCTCGAGCGCGACTTCGGCGCGTCGCCGTCCGACGACGACGGCCCGCGCCAGCTGGCGTTCGCGCCCGGCATCAAGATTTACATCCGCGACGCGGGCCTCACGAAGTTCTTTTCGTCGCTCCAGTTCGCCATCGACGTGACGGACTTTGCGCAGGCGTCGAAGACCGACTACGGTGTCCGCAACACGAACGGGCTCCAGTTCGACTTCCACCGCACGTTCGGCGTGTACGTCTACTTCGGCGAGACGCTGGCGTTCGCGCGGTGGTTTCGATTCGAGATGGACGCGGGAATCGGTCTGCAGTTCCGCGTGCCGTGATCGCGCTGCCGGACGACCTCGCCGCCGACCTCGCGGCTGCGCTGGCGTCCACCGCGGAGGCGGAGGCACCGTGGGTGTTCGCGCGCGTGTACGAACGGCAACTCGCGGCGAGCGGCCGTCGTCGCGCCGCGGGCGCGTACTACACGCCGCCGCATTTGATCGACTTCGTGGTGGACCGCACGCTCGGGCCGTTGGTCGACGCGGCGGCCGATCCACTCGCGCTGCGCGTGATCGACCCCGCGTGCGGCGCCGGCGTGTTTCTGCTCGCGGCGTTGGACCGCATTTGTGCCCGGGTCGGCGCCGACCGCGCCGCGGACGTCGCACGCCGCTGTTTGTACGGCGTGGACATCGACCCGATCGCGGTCGAACTCGCGCGCCGCGCCGTGCGACGCGCGTGCGGTGCCGAGCCGAACCTCGCCGTCGCCAACGCGGTCATCGGCGCGTTCCCGTTCGCCGGCCGGTTCGACGCGGTCATCGGTAACCCGCCGTGGGGACAGAAAGGGTTTCGCTGGTCCCCGGCCGACAAGGCGTGGGCGCGCGCGCACTATCGCTGCGGCAAAGGCGTGCTCGATCCGTATGCGTTGTTCGTCGAGCGTGCGACCGAACTCGCCGGCCGGTGGGGCATGGTGCTGCCCGATGTGCTGCTGCTGAAGAACCAGCAGGACATCCGCGACGTCATCCTCGAGCGGTGCGCCATCGAGTGGATTGCCGACGCCGGCCAGGCATTTGCCGGGGCCGCGATCGACGTGGTCTGCGTGGTCGCGCGCGCCGGTCCGGCGCGCGACCATGCCGTACGCGTGTGGCTGTCGCTGCCGGCCGACTGGCGCCAGGCGCCGCCGCCCGAGCGGCGCGTTCCGCAAGCGTGGTTCGCCGAGTTGCCGGGCCACAAGTTCAACATTCGGCTCACCGAGCCGGCGCGCGCGCTGTGGCGGCGGCTCGACCGGCTGCCGCGCTTCGGCGATCGGTTCGAGGTGCACGAGGGGGTGCACACCGGGAACGTGCGGGCCAAGCTGTTCGTCGCAGCCCGGGCCAACCGACACTGCGTGCCCGTCCTCGTCGGCCGCGGCGAACTCGCCCCCGGCCGCATCGCATGGGCGGGGCGGTGGCTCGATCGCTCGCCGGGTCGGATCGATCGCGGCGCGGGCGAGTACGCGAGTCTCGGCCGCCCCGAATGGTTCGAGCAGGCCAAACTGCTCGTGCGCCGCACGGGCGATCGCGTGGTCGCTGCGTACGACGGCGACGGCTACTACTGCAGCAACAACATGTTCGTCGCGATCCCTCGCGCGCCGATGGCGGAGGAGGCGATGCGCGCCCACGAGGCGATCCTCAACAGCCGGCTGATGACCTGGTTCTTTCGCACGGTCCAGCCGCGCGCGGGTCGCGTGTTCCCCGAACTGAAGATCCACCACCTCGCCGCATTCCCGGTGCCGCGCGAGATCGACGGAGTGGCCGCCGCCGCCGCCGCGGGGGCCGACGTCGACGCGGCGGTGGAGCGGGCTTTCGGGCTTACCGCGGCGGAGCGGGCGCTCGTGCGCGCGGGTGCGTGACGGGGCCGCCGGATCGCGTCGCGCGCGAGAACGCAGTAGGATGACGGCAATGATCACCGGGTGCCGCGTGCTCATCACCGGAGGGGCGGGCTTCATCGGTTCGCACCTGGCCGAGCGGCTCACGCCCGCGAACCGGGTGATCGTGTTCGACAACTTTCGCCGCGACGCGCTCACGCCGGCGGGCCTCGCCGAGCGCCCGGAGATCGAGATCATCCGCGGCGACGTGCTCGACGCCGACGCCGTCCGGCGAGCGATGCGCGGCTGCGACGCCGTCGTCCACATGGCGTCGATCGCCGGGGTTGACACGGTGCTGCGCCACCCGGTGCTCACCATGCGGGTCGCGCTGCAGGGGACCATGAACGCGCTCGAGGCGGCGCTCGACCACGGCGGGATCCGCCGGTTCATCGACTTCTCGACCAGCGAGGTGTTCGGCCGTTACGCCTACCAAGTCACCGAGTTCGACGCGACGACGCTCGGCGCGGTCGGCGAGGCGCGGTGGACCTACGCCGTCGCGAAGCTCGCGACCGAGCACCTCGCGATGACCTACGAGAAGGAGTACGGCCTGCCGGCGTGTTCGATCCGGCCATTCAACATCTACGGGCCGCGCCAGATCGGCGAGGGCGCGGTCCACCACTTCATCCGGCGCGCCCTCGCCGGCGAGCCGCTCGTGGTGCACAACGACGGCTCGCAGATCCGCGCATGGTGCTATATCGACGACATCGTGGATGCGATCTGCCTGTGTCTGGAGCGACCCGAAGCGGTCGGTCACTCGTTCAACATCGGCAATCCGCGGTCGACGGTGACGATTTACAACCTCGCCCGCGAGATCGTGCGGCTGTCGTCGTCGCGGTCCCCGATCGAGTTTCACCCGTGGCCCAATGCCGACGTGGAGATCCGCGTGCCGTCGGTAAACAAGGCGCGCGAGCTGCTCGGCTTCCAGGCCAAGGTGGACCTCGAAGAGGGCCTGCTGCGCACGATCCAGTGGTACCGGCGGCACGGCGACCGATGACCGGCAACCGCATTCCGCTCGCTCGACCGTCTCTTGGTGGGGCCGACATCGCGGCCGCATGCGCGGCGATCGAATCGGGGCGACTCGTCCTCGGTCCCCGGGGCGAGCGGTTCGAGCGTGCGCTCGCCGTGCGAACCCGCCGCGGCTTCGCGGTTGCGGTCGCGTCGGGGACCGCGGCGATCGAGTTGGCGCTGTGGGCGCTCGGCGTCGGAGACGGCGACGAGGTGATCGTCCCGGCGTTCGGGTTTCCCGCGGCGGCGCACGCGGCCGTCCGCCTCCGCGCCGTGCCGGTCCCGGTGGATGTCGATCCGCGCACGTGGAACCTCGACACGGACGCGGCGCGGGCCGCGGTGACCGAACGCACGCGCGTGTGCATCGCCATCGACCAGTTCGGGCTCGTGGCGGACGACACGCGGCTGGCGGAGCTGTCCGCCGACACCGGCGTCGCCATCCTGGCGGATTCGGCGTGCTCGCTCGGCAGCGCGAACGCCAACGGCGTGCCCGGCGGCGGCTACGGCGTCGCCGCCGTGCTGTCGTTTCACCCGCGCAAGGTGATCACCACCGGCGAGGGCGGTGCGGTGTTGTGCGACGACCCCGATCTCGCCGCGACGCTGCGGTCGCTGCGCAACCTGGGCCAGGCGGGGCCGGGCCAGTTCGAACGAGCCGGCACGAACGCGCGCATGTCGGAGGTGGCCGCGGCGATCGGTTGCGCGCAGATCGAGCGCCTCGATGCGATGGTCGCGGAGCGCAGACTGCTCGCTGCAGGGTACGCGGAACGACTTGCGCCGCTCGTCGAATCCGGTCGAATATGCCCACAGCACGTGCCGCCCGGGTCGAGCCACAACGTCCAGACGTACGCGGTGCGGCTCGCCCGCGGATTGTCTCGCGATCGCGTGCGGGACCGGATGTCGGCGGCCGGCGTGGAAACCGGTCCGGGCACGTACGCGGTGACGCGCCTCGCGCCGTTTGCGGCGTACGCGCGTCCGGCGCCGGTGGCGGAGGAGCTGCACGACCAGTCACTCGCGCTGCCGCTGTTCGTCGGGATGCGCAGCGCGGACCTCGACCGGGTGTGCGATGCGCTGGCGGAGGCAGTGGCATGACCGGCCGGCCGGAGCGGGCCGCCGCGGACAAAGCGGGCGCCGCCGGCGATGTCGTGATTGACGTCGCCGACCTGCAGGTCACGTACGTCACCGGCTTGCGCCGCAAGCGCGTGCGCGCCGTGCGCGACTGTTCGTTCCAGGTGCGCCGCGGCGAGGTGTTCGGGTTTCTCGGCCCGAACGGCGCGGGCAAGACCACGACGATCCGCGTGCTGATGGGGCTCGTGCGCGCGACTGCGGGGCGTTGCCGCGTTTTCGGGCAATCGATCGAGGAGCGCGACGCACGCCGGCGCATCGGCTTTTTGCCGGAGGCGCCGTACTTCTACGACTACCTCACCGCCGAAGAGCTGTGCGACCTGGCCGGGCGATTGTTCGGCCTTCCCCGCGCCGCCCGCCGCGCGCGCGCGCGCGAGCTGCTCGACCTCGTCGGGCTCGCGCACGCGCGCGGCCGTCCGATGAAGAAGTTTTCCAAGGGAATGCTGCAGCGCGCGGGCATCGCACAGGCGTTGATCAACGACCCGGAGGTGGTGGTGTTCGACGAGCCGATGAGCGGGCTGGATCCGATCGGCCGCAAGGAGGTGCGCGACATCATCCTCGGCCTGCGGGACCAGGGGAAGACCGTGTTCTTCTCGACGCACATCTTGCCGGACGTGGAGTTGATCTGCGACCGGGTGGCCATCATCGTCCAGGGCGCGGTGCGCGCGGTCGGCGCGCTGTCCGAGATCGTCGCGGAGCAGGCGATCGGCGTCGAGATCGCGTTTCGCGTCACGGATGCGTTTGGTGACGACCAGTTCGAGCGGTTGTGCCAGCGCGCTCCCAGTGCGCGCCGGGTCGACCGCAACGTGGCCGTGAGTTTGTCGGCCGACGCCGACGTCGACGAGTTCCTCGCATTCGCGCGCGACCTCGGCCTGTCCGTGGTGTCGGTGACCCCCAAGCACGAAACGCTCGAGGACGTGTTTCTCGAGCAGGCGCGCGGAAAGGAGGCGACTCGGTGAGCGGTGCGGTTCGACAGGTCGGCCAGCGCATCGCCGCGATCGCACTCAACACGTTCCGCGACGCGATCCGCCATCGCGTCCTGTACGGCGTCGCGGTCGTCGTGCTCGGCTTCAACCTGTTCGGGATCGTCCTCGGTGAGATGTCGCTGAACGAGGAGGGACGCGTCGCCCGAGACGTCGGTCTCGCGGGCGTGTCGCTGTTCGGCGCGTTCACTGCGATCTACCTGGGCGTGTCGCTGCTGTACAACGAGATCCAGCGCAAGACGATCTACACGATTCTCACCAAGCCGATCGCGCGTTGGGAGTTCGTGCTGGGCAAATACGTGGGCATGTGCATCACTCTGACGCTGCTCGTCGCGCTGTTCGCGGTGACGATGGTCGCGGTGCTGTGGCTGCGCGACATGCCGTTCGGCGTCGCGATGACCAAGGCGATCGTCCTCGCCTACATGGAGGTGTTGATCGTCGCGGCGGTCGCGATCTTCTTCTCGTCGTTCTCGACGCCGTTTTTGTCTGGGGTGTTCACGTTCGCAATTTACTTTCTCGGGCGGGTGACGCCGGAGATGCGCGCGTTGGCCGCACGCGACGACTTCCTCGGCGGCGCGATGGCCGTCGTGTTGCGCATCATTCCGGACTTGCACCTGTACGCCGTGTCCGGATCGGTCGTGGAGGGCAAGCACGTATCGATCCACGGCGATTTCGTGTCGTGGGGCTACGTCGCGTCCGCGTACGGCTTCGGCATCCTGTACGCGGCGGCGCTGCTTCTGCTCGCGATCGCAATCTTCTCGCGACGGAACTTCGCGTGATGCGTCGCAAGGTCGCCATCGGCGCTGCGGTCGCCGGCATCTGCATCGGGGTCGTCGTGACGCGCGCGGTGTGGGACGGCTACGCCGCGCTCGCCGAGGCGCAGGCGGCGGTCGACCGCGGCGATCTCGCCGACGCCGTGGCCTGGTACCGGCGTGCGGCGCGCTGGTACGTGCCGGGCGCGCCGCACGTCGCGCGCGCCTACGACCGGCTCGAGGCGATCGCTCGCGAGGCGGAGCGCAACGGCGACATCGACACGGCGCTCGCCGCGTGGCGCGGCATCCGCAGCTCGATCCTCGCGACCCGCAGCGTGTACACGCCGTTCGCTGAGCGGCTCGACCCCGCCAACCGCCGCATCGCGGCGCTGATGGCGGAGGTCGAAGGGCCGTCCGCGGATCCGGGCGCCAGCGCGGCGGAGCGCGAGGCGTGGCACTACGATCTGTTGCGCCGGGATGATGCGCCGTCGGTGGCGTGGTCGCTGGTGGCGCTCGCCGGTTTCGCGATGTGGGTCGGCGGCGGCCTGTGGTTTGCGCTCCGCGCGGTCACACCCGACGACGAGTGGGTCGGTCGGGTCGCCGCGCGGTCCGGCATCGCGATCGCCGCCGGCCTCGTGCTGTGGCTGGTCGGGCTGTACCGCGCGTGACGCCGGCGCTTGCGTGTGGCGGCCGCCGGGGGCACAGTACATTCATGCTGGGGCCGGAGGAGGTCGCGTTTCTCAAGAAGGTGTCGGTCTTTGCGGCCCTGCGCGACGAGGTGCTCGCCTCGTTTGGTCACGTCGCGCAGCGATGCGAGGTGGCCGCCGGCGAGGTCGTGTTCGCGGAGGGCGAGCCGGCCAAGGAGATGATCGTGGTGTTGTCGGGGCGGCTGGAGGTCGTCAAGCGCAGCCGCTCGGGGGCCGAGGCGCGCATCGCGGTGCTCGGTCCCGGCGACGTGGTCGGGGAAATGTCGCTGGTGGACATCCAGCCGCGCTCGGCGGCCGTGCGCGCGACCGAGCCGGCGGTGGTCGCAAGCTTCCGCCACGCGGACATCGCCAACGTCTACCGCGAGGATCCGCAAAGTTACACGCTGCTCGTGCTGAACATCGCCCGCGAGATCTCGATCCGATTGCGCCGCATGGATGCCATGCTCGCCAACATTCTCGCGGAGATCGACGAGGTCACGGGCCAACATCGGCCGCGCGCCGGCTGACGGGGAAGCCGGGGCGAGCGGCTCAAGCGACGCCGCCGGCGGCCGACTCACCGGGCATGGACGCGCGGAGTCGGATCCTGTTTGTGGACGACGAGCCGCAGATCCTGCGGTCCCTTCGGCGCGGCCTTCGGCGATACGACCGGTGGGATCTGCGGTTCGCGGATGGGGCCGAGCAGGCGCTGGAGGAGCTGCGGTCGGGCGGGGTGGACGTTCTCATCAGCGACGTCACGATGCCGGGCACCGACGGCGTGGAGTTGCTCACGGTCGCGCGCGAGGTGTGCCCCGATGCGATGCGCATCCTGATGTCCGGGACGACGGAGGGACGGCTCATCATGCGCGCGGTGCCGGTGGCACACCGGTTCCTCGACAAGCCGGTCGGCATCCGCGACCTCGCGCGCATCATCGAGGATGCGCTCACCCTGCGCGAACTGTTGGCGGATCCGAATATTCGCACGGTGGTCGGGAAGGTGTCGGCGTTGCCGAGTCTGCCGCGGACGTTCGCGGACCTCACGCGGGTGCTCGACGACCCGAATCACAACCTCGACCAGGTCGTGCGCGTCGTCGAGCGCGACCCGGGGGTGAGTGCGCGCGTGCTGCACATCGTCAACTCCGCGTTCTTCGGGACTGCGCGGCGGATCGCCAGCGTGGAGGATGCGGTTCGCCACATCGGCACGGGGCTGTTGCGGGACCTCGTGCTCGTCGCCGGCGTTCTCCGACTCGTCGAGGATGGCGATCTGCCGGCGAACGTGTCGATGCGGGTCGAGGTCGCCCACGCGATCGAAGTCGCGTCGGGGGCGCGTGCGATCGCCGACGAGCCGCACAAGCTGGCGGCCTTCACCGCGGGGCTTCTACACGACGCCGGGATGCTGCTGTTTGCCGCCGAGCTGCCTGACCTGTGGGCGCCGATGGTGGACCGCGCGCGCGCCGAGGGCGTACCGCTGCACGAGGTCGAGCGGCAACAACTCGGGGTGACGCACGCCGAACTCGGCGGCTACCTGTTCGGCATCTGGGGGCTACCCGGCGACATCGTCACCGCGGTGGTCGATCACCACACGGCGCTCGAGCGCTCGCACGACGGCGTCGACGCATCGTTGGCTGTGCATCTGGCCGATCGGCTGTCGGGGCTCGGGCGCGAGGAGCCTCCGCCGTCGGAAGACATGTTGGCGGCGTTCGGCGTGGCGGACCGGGTCGCGGCGTGGCGCCGCGAGGTCGACGCCGCCGGCGAGCCGTGAGCGCAACCCGTCGCCGCGCCGCCGAGGGTTACGGCGCGACGAAGCCGCGCAGGCGCACGCGCACCGCGCGATCCGGCGCGCCGCCCGAAATCGTGAGCGTCGCCGCGCCGTCGTCGAACACGAGGGTCCCCGGACCGACCACGTCGACCGCGTCGCCGGCGATCGCCACGTCGTCTCCGTTATAGGTTGCGCGCGTCGCGGGACCGGCGAGCGAGCCCGCGTCCCATTCGTAGCGCAAGCCGTTCGCTTCGACGAGTTGGGAGGTCCCGCCCGGGTACAACCACAGCTCGCGGTCGTCGCCGACATCCGCCAGCGTTACGACGCTTGCGTCCTGTGCGCCGACGAGCGTGTCGATCTCATCCGGCAGCAACACGAGCACGGCGCCCGCGGGCACCGCGACGAAGATGTCGTCGACCGGCACGTCGGCGATCACAGTGCCGGACACCGGTTGCCCCGAGAGCGTGTAAAACGTCCCCGGCGGCAACTCGACCTCCCTGCTCGTCGCTCCTTGTTCGACGACGGGAGCGACGAGCAGGCGGTCGCCGAGCATGAACTGGTCCGTGCGGGTCCAGCCCGGATCGAAATCGGGATAATCGATCGCCAGCGGGCGGAACAGCGGGGTCCCTACGTCGCGCGCCTGCTGCGCCATCGCGCGCAGATACGGATACAAGCGGATGTGGAACTTGCTCCACCGCCGAAGATGCGCCGTCGACTCGGCATCCGACTCCCAGTTCCAGTTGGCCCGGGCGTCGCGTCCGTGGTGCGTGCGCATCACCGGCGACAGTGCCCCGAGCGTCACCCAACGAAACCACAGCTCTCGGGTCACCGGCGCGGTGAGCTCGCTCATGTAGCCGGCGATGTCGTGTCCGTAGTACGGGAACCCGGTGACGCCGAGGCCGATCCCGATCGGGATGACGGACGGCATGCCGTCGCCGATGCTGAAATCCGTCTGTTGATCGCCGGCCCATACGACCGACACGAGCGGCTGCGACCCGACGTAGGCCGACCGCACGAAGAACAGCCGGTCGCGTCCGTCCGCCGCGGACAGCTCGTCGAACAGCTCCCGGTTGAGGCGGGCCCAGTCCACCGGATACAGGTTGTGGCGTGCGAGCGCGTCGTCTCCTGATGCGAGCACGGCGTCCACCGGCAGCCACTCGCCGAAGTCGGCCATGTAGCCGTCGGCGCCGAGGGCAAGCGAGTCGCGGTATTTGCCCTTGGCCCACGCGACGGCGTCGGGGTTGCTCAGGTCCAGCAAGGTCGTCGGGTTCTGCTTGACGCCGTTGAACAGGTACGGCCCGCCCGCGTCGTCGCGGATCGTGTACCCGCCGGCGACCGCTTCGTCGTACACGGGGACCGTCGAGTCGAGAAAGCTGTTGTGGTAGATGAAAAACAGGAAGCCGGCCGCGTGCAGCTCGTCGGCGAGGTCTTCGAAATTCGGGTACAGCTCGCGGTCCACCTCCCAGTCCTCTTCCAGTTCGTACCCGAGCCCGGTGTCGTTGGCGCCGCGCCAGTCTTCCGTCCAGATCACCGACGCGGCGACGTCGGCCGAGCGGAGCGCGGCGGCGACGCGCCGTACGTTGTCCTCGCCGAAGATCGCGTCGAGCCACGGCGCGAACGCCACCGGCGGCGGGATCTCCGGCCGCCCGACGTGCGCCGTGAGCTTGTCGATGGATTCGGCGGGGGTCGCGCCGGCAAACAGATACATGCGCAGCTCGCGGTCCCACACCTCGACTCGGACCCAGTCTGCGCGTTCGCTGCACATCTCGAAGATCGATCGATACGGCGTATCGACGAGCAGGGCGTATCCGCGGCTGGACACGTACATCGGCATCGGTGTGTGCGTCGAGTGGCGGCCGCCCACCAGAAACCAGATGCCGCGATCGTAGCTGTCGTCGGTGTGTTTCGTGATCCCGTCCTCTTGCACCCACAGCGGAACGGTCTGGCCGCGGTGGTCGACGTCGAAGGACTGGCCGCCGAAACCGAGGAAGTGCTCGGCCGGATCACACGCGAACGTGACCGCCGATCGATTGAGATCTGGCGGCGCCGACCACGACAGAACGAGTTGTCCCGCGCCGGTGCCGGCGATGCGGGCGCGTCCGAGGTCGGCACCGCCGTCGCCGCGCAGTGAGAACTCGATCTCGTCGTCGCCGGCGGCGAGGTCCGCAAACTCGGTGACCCCTTGCCACGGCTGCTCCTTGATTTCTTCGATCTTGAACGAGCCGGACTGCATCTCGTACAGGCCTCGTGTGGCGCGGGCGGCGAAGCCGACGTAGGGGGGCGGGTAGACGTCGCCGCCGGCGCCGCCGGGAGCGCCGTCGAGCAGCACGTCGCCGTCGGCCGTGCGCACGACGAGGCGCGCGGGTGACGGCTCGACGCGGACGACGAGGCCCCCGATGGAAGCTTCCACCGGGGCCGGCGAGGGGCCGGCGCAACCGGCGACGGCCACGGCGACGGCGGCGAGGGACGGGACGCGGAAACGCATGGCGCCGATTATAGGCGCAGGTGTCTGGCGGTCGCGCCGGCGACGCGGGCGGCGCGGCGGGAAGCGCACGCCGCGCGCGTGCAGCGCGGGCGGCGCGGCGGGAAGCGCACGCCGCGCGCGTGCAGCGCGGGCGGCGCGGCGTCAGCGCTCGACGGTGGTCGCGACGATGTGCGCGGTCCGTCGCGCGCGCGTCGCGGCCGCCCGCGGAGGCCGCGCGCCGGCCGTCAATAGAGGTCGCCGTCGGACGCCTGTGCCAGCAGGGCCTCGAGCTTGGCGCGATCGGCGTCGGAAATATCGATGATGCGCACGCCGAACCCCGTCGGGTAGCGGTCCGCCTCCGCGCTATTGGGCTCCACGACACGGACCACGACGACCTTTGCGGTGACGAACTCGTCGTAGTCGTACAGTTCGAGCGTGAGCGTCGATCCGACGCGGAACGGATAGATGTGCGCGACGCGCGTGTAGAGAAACAGCCCGTTCGCGGACAGGTCGCGCGTGCGGAACACGTACTCCTTGTCGCCGCCCGATACCTTGACGAATGCCTCGACCTTGACGCGGGGGGCCGCGCGCGTGTTCCTCTGGCTGTCCACGCCCCCATTGTACACAGGTAATTGCTCGATTTTGTGAGGGTTTGCGCCAAAACGGGCGCGCGGGCGAGTATCATGACACCGTATAGACCGATCGGGGCGGGCGCCGCCCCACATGGATCGGAGGCGAGTCGACAGCAGAATGGACGTCCGCTGCGAGAAGTGCGGGACCGATTACGAGTTCGATGAAGCCAAGCTCAAGCCCGGCGGCGTGACGGTCAAGTGCGCCGAGTGCGGACATATGTTCCGCGTGCGGCGGCGGACGACGACGAACGTCGGTGCGCGCGGTGCCCCGCCGGTTCCGCGCGCGACGCCCAGCGCGTCGTCGGGATCGACGACCGCTTCCACCGCGGTGACCGCCGTGTCCGGGGCGGGCCAGCGGGTCTGGCTCATCCGCGACGAACAGGGCCGGGTGCAGACGTGCCGCGAGCTCGCCACGCTGCAGCAGTGGGTGGTCGCGGGGCGGGTCACGCGTGAGTGCGAGATCTCTCGCACGGGCAAGTCGTGGAAGAAGCTCGGGTCGATCGCGGAGCTGGGCGCGTTTTTTCGCATCGCCGAGGAGGCGCGGCGGCGCGCGGCGGCCGCGGCGAACAGCGCGCCGGTCGCCGCGGCGGACAGCGCACCGGTCGCCGCGGCGGACAGCGCACCGGTCGCCGCATCCGCCGGCGCGACACCACGGGCGGCGGCGCCGGAGTCGACCGCGCCGCTGCCGGGACCCACGCGACCGCCGGCGGCGGGATCGGGACCGGCGCAACCCTCGCCTGCCGCCGGCGTGCCGGCCGACCAGGCGCTTCGCTCGGCGGCGGCGCCCGCCGCGCAGCCGGCGAGTGCGGGCATGACCGGGCCCGACGCTGCGGGCCGGTCTCCGATCGCCCCCGCGAATGGTGAGGGCGCGGCCGCCGGTGACGCGGCGTGGGCGGCCGCCGATGCGGCGCCGAAGCTGGCGATCGATCCCGCGGTGGCCGGTCCGACCGGCCCCGTCGGCGGGCTCGCGCGCGGGTTGCCGACCAGTGAGGCCGCCTTCGCCGGCGGTGCGACGAAGGCGCCGCGCATCGATGACATCATGCCGGCGCAGTTCGAGCCGATCGACGCATACGACGACGACGAACTGCGGCCGCCGCGCAGTGGCATCGGCAAGTGGATCGCGCTCGTGTCGCTGGTCGTGCTCGCAGGAGCCGCCGCGGCGGTGTATGCACTGGTGTTGCGCCCGCCCGCGGGCGCATCGCGAGAGACGCTGTCGACGCCGCTTGACGCGGCGGTGGCTGCCACTGGCGAGTCGGGCGAGGCAGCCGCGCGCGAGCCTGCCGCCGGCGCGCCGAGCGCCGACGACGTGCTCAAATCCGTGGAGGCGGACCTGCGCGCCGACACGGCGGCGGCGCTCGATGCGGCGTCCGCTCGCCTCGACGCGCTGGCCGCGGCCGACCCGGCGGCATCGGCACGGATCGCGATTGCGAGGGCGCGGATTCTGGAGGCGCGGGCGCAACACGCGCTGGACGACGGCGGCCCGGGCTCGGCCGCGACCGCCAAGCAGCTCGCGGATCGAGCCGCGCAGGTCGCGGCCGACGTGCTCGCGCGCGACGCGGCCAACCTCACCGCGAAGATCGCGCTCGCCGACGCGATGCGCCTTCAGGGCGCTCGCACGCGCGACGTCGACCACCATATTCGCGACGTGTTGGCCGCGCGTCCGCGCGATCCGGAAGCGCTGTACGTGCGGGCGCTGTTGCGCGAACGCGACGGTAAGCTCGACGCCGCGCGCGCGCTGTACGGCGAACTCGCCGCGAACGACGGCGACGTGCGGCCGCTGTATCGCCTGGCGCGCATCGCGCTCGCAGCGGGGGATGCGGCCGCAGCGGCCGAGCTGGCCGCGCGTGTGTTGTCGGTGCAACCCGAACACCGCGGCGCGCTGGCGATTCGCGATCGCGCGGCCGCGGCGACCACGGCCGGCGCCGCCGCCGCGCCGGCGTCGCAGAGCAAGCCGGCGGGCGACGGCCGGAGCGGGGGTGACGGCGAGCGCGGCGGCGACGGCCAGCGCACGGGCGAGATCGCTGCCGGCGGACGCGAGCGCGATTACGACGCCCTCATCGACAAGGCGGACCGCCTCGCCGAAAACGGCAAGTGCGCGGCGGCGATGGAA
>RFGE01000060.1 GCA_003696105.1 Deltaproteobacteria bacterium
ACCGCTGGCCCCGATTGTCGTTGCTGTGCGCGCAGTGCCGCGTCGCGCTCGCCGAGGGCGAGCTGTGCGATCGCGACGGCAAGCATCCGGTGGTCCGGCTGGCGGACGCGCGCGGCGTGGAGGACCTGCGCGCGCACGTGTGGGGCCCGATCGAGGTGCGGCGCGCGCTGGTGCGCGCGCAGCGCCAGGCGCGCACGCGCCGTGCGGCGCGGCTCGCCAATGCGATGGCCGCCGGCGCCGTGGTCCTCGCCGGCACCACCGCGCTGTTCGTGTTCGCGACGCCGCTCATCGCGGCGGTCGGCTTCGGCGGCGGCGTGTTCGCGGCCGCCGCGTTCCAGCGCGCCCGGGGCCTCGTGCACCGGTCCCGCCGCTGGCCCGTCCGACCGCGGGGCGCCCGCGCGCGGCCCGCCGGCGACCCGCGCGACCCGGTGGTCGCCGGCACGGTGACCGCGACCGCTGGCCGCGCGCAGCCGCCGCCGTTCGGCGGCCCGATGTGCGTCGCCTACGGCCTGTGGACGTGGGCCGCGGGCGAATTGACCTATTGCGAGCAGGTGACCGTCGGATTCGACCTCGCCGCGGACGACGGCCGGCGCATCCGCATCCCGCCGGGCCGGTGCCGGATCGAACCGCCACCCGCGCCGGCGGCCGCGCGGTGGACCGTGGTCCGCTACGTCGCGGGGCGCACGCCGTCGCACGCGGCGGGCGCCCCGTTCGAGCCGATCCCGATCGACCGCTTCGCCGTCGCCGCGGTACGGCCGGGCGACCGCATCGCGGTGCGCGCTCGGCTGCGCGACGTGCCGGACCCGACCGCGCCCGCGTCCGGCTACCGGGACCGACCGGCGACGGTCGAACGTGCCGACACGGTGCCGACGCTGCTGCGCTCGCGCGCGTGACGGCAGGCGCCGCGCCGATCCGCCCGTGCCCCGGTGCCGTCCAGCGACGCACACTGACGGGCATCCGACCGGCCACAGGGCCGGCGCGCCCGTCCGGGACGCCGCGCGCCCGTCCGGCCCGGCGCGCCGCTGGCCCACGGGGCCAAATCGCGGTAGAAGCCCGCCATGCAGACCGCGACGCTGTACCAGTTCGAGCTGTGCCCCTACTGCCACAAGGTCAAGGCGGCCCTGGACGTCAAGGGAATTCCCTACGCCAAGGTCGACGTCAACCCGATGACCAAGAAGGAGCTGCCCGAGTTGCCGGCCGACGCGCCCAAGAAGGTGCCGGTGCTCGAATTCGACGGCGACCGCGTGTACGACTCGACGGACATCTTGATGTTCCTCGACGGCAAGCGCCGCGAGCCGATCCCGCTCGTGCCCGACGACCCCGCCGCCCGCGACAAGGCGCTGCAGGTCGAGCAGTGGGTCGACGACGACCTGAGCTACGTGCTGCCGACCGTGATCTATGGATCGTGGAGCGACGCGGCCCGCGCCGCCAAGGTGGTGGCGCGCACGAGCAACTTTGGCTTCGTGCAAAACGCGATCGTGCGCGGCGGCGGATCGTTAATCATGCATCAGGTGGCCAAGCGCATCATCAAGAAGCGCGGCGGCGGCAACCCGCAGCAGCTGCTCGACGCGGAACTCGATCGCTTCGAACAGTGGCTCGGCGACGCGGACTTCGTGTGCGGCGACGCGCCGTCGATCGGCGACATCGCGGCACACGGTTGCCTCACCTGCATCCGCGACTTCCCCGCGTTCGCGACCATCATGCAGCGCCCGCGCATCGCGGCGTGGTACGAGCGGGTGCAGGCGATCCGCGACGCGAACCGCGCCCAGGCGTAACGGCGCGCGGGCGGGCGCGGGGCCGTTCCCGCCCGTGATAGACTGGCGATCCGCGTCGATGCCGGACCTCGAGGACACAGACCCCTCCGAACTCGAGGACACGGATCGGTTCCGCATCGTCGCGCGCATCGGCGACGGCGGCATGGGCGTCGTCTACGAGGCCATCGACCGCGACAGCGACCAGCGCGTCGCCCTCAAGACGCTCAAGTCGATGCGAGCCGACGCGCTGCTGCGGTTCAAGCAGGAGTTCCGCTCGCTGCGCGACATCCGCCATCCGAATCTCGTGTCGCTCGGCGAGCTGATCGAGGACCGCGGCACCTGGTTCTTCACGATGGAGCTGGTCGACGGCCAGGACTTCCTCGCGTACGTCCGCACCGGCACCGACCACGTCGCGGACGAAACCCCGCAGTGGTCGCAGCCAACGGTCGACGACGCGGACTCGACGGTCACGATGGGGATCCCGCCGAGCCGCCGCCGCTACGGCACCGGGTTCGACGAGGCGCGCCTGCGCAGCGCGTTCGCGCAGCTCGCCGCGGGCGTGTCCGCGCTCCACGCCGCGGGCAAGGTCCACCGCGACATCAAGCCGTCGAACATCCGCGTCACCCCGGACGGGCGGGTCGTCCTGCTCGACTTCGGCCTCGTGCGCGCCATCGGCAACAGCGACGACGACCTCACGGCCAGCGACCGGCTCGTCGGCACCGTGCGCTACATGGCCCCCGAACAGGCGGCCACCGGCACCCCGGTCGGGCCGGCCGCCGATTGGTACAGCGTCGGCGTGCTGCTGTACCAGTCGCTCACCGGGCGCCTGCCGTTCGATGGCCCGCCGATGCAAGTGCTGATGAACAAGCAGCGCAGCCGCCCGGTCCACCCGCGCAGCCTCGAGCCCGACCTGCCCGACGATCTCGCCGAGTTGTGCATACAGCTTCTGGCGACCGACCCGGCCGACCGGCCGACGGAGCGCCAAATTCGCGCCGTGCTGCGCCCACCGGGCGCACCGGCGACGGAGCCGTCGCGTCCGTCGGTCACCCGGTCAGCCGTGTTCGTCGGCCGCGCGCGCGAACTCGACGCCCTGCAGGCCGCGTACGAGGCGAGCCGCGCCGGCGCGCCCGTCGTCGCGCTGGTCTGCGGCGAGTCCGGAATTGGCAAGAGTGCGCTCGTGCAGCAGTTCATCGGGATGCTGACCGCGCGCGATGCCCGCGTGGTCGCGCTGGCGGGTCGCTGCTTCGAACGCGAGTCGGTGCCGTACAAGGCGGTCGATGAGTTGATGGACGCGCTCGTGCGCCACATGCACCGGCTGCCGGCGATGGAGGCCGCGGCGCTCGTGCCGCATCGGGCGGCGCTGCTGGCGGACGTGTTCCCGGTGCTGCGACAGGTGCAGGCGATCGCCCAGGCGCCGCGGCCCGCGCACGCGGCCGCCGAACCGCGCCAACAACGCGCCGCCGTATTTCGCGCGCTGCGCGAGCTGTTCGTCCGCTTCGCGGAGCGGCGACCGCTCGTGCTCGCGATCGACGATTTGCAGTGGGCCGACGCCGACAGCCTCGCTCTGCTCGCCGACGTGCTGCGCCCGCCGGACGCGCCGCCGTTGCTCCTGGTGGCCACGCTGCGGCCCGCCGAACCCGGCGCCGATACGGCGATCGCGGCGCTGCCGGGCGACGTGCGCCGGATCGACCTGTCGCGACTGGCCGACGAGGAGGCGCGGGAGCTTGCCGAGTTGCTGCTGCGCTTCGCCGGGCCGGACGCGACCCTGCGGCCGGAGGACGTCGCGGCGGAGGCGGCCGGCCACCCGCTGTTCATCCACGAACTGGTCCACCACTGTGAAATGTTCGGGGCGGCGGGCGGCAGAGCGATGGCGTTGGAGGACGCGCTGTGGGCGCGCGTCGAGCGCCTCGATCCGTTGGCGCGACGCGTGGTCGAGTTGGTCGTTCTCGCCAACGGCCCGATCGCGCTCGAACGAATCGCGGCCGCGGCGCAGTTGGAGTTCTCGGACGTCGCGCGCGCCGTTGGCGCCTTGCGGGTCGCCTATCTCGTTCGTTCCACGGGCAACCGTCGGCCGGACACGGTCGAGGTCTACCACGACCGCATCCGCCAGGCAGTCGCGCGCCACATGACCGCGGCACAGCGGCGCGACGGCCACCGCCAGCTCGCTCTCGCGCTCGAAAGCGCCGCAGCCCCCGACGCCGACGCCCTCGCGATGCACTGGCAGGAAGCCGGCGACGCCGAGCGCGCGGCGCGCTATGCGCTCGCCGCCGGCGACCAGGCCGCGGCCGCGCTCGCGTTCGACCGGGCGGCGACGCGCTACCGCACCGCGCTCGCGTGCCTATCCGACGGACCCGACCGCCACGCCGCTCTCGTCAAGCTGGGCGACGCGCTCGCGAACGCCGGTCGCGGCGTGGATGCCGCGCGCGCCTATCAAGACGCCCTGCCGACGGCCAACCGCGCCGAGCGCCTCGAACTGCAGCGCCGGGCGGCCGAACAGCTGTTGCGCTGCGGCCACCTCGACGAGGGGCTCGACCAGATTCGCAGCGTGCTGGACGCGGTCGGCATGACACTGCCGCGGACGTCGCGCGCGGCGTTGTTGCAGCTGCTGTGGCGCCGGCTGCGCATCTTCCTGCGCGGGCTGCGGTATCGGCCGCGCGACGAGAGCGAGCTGTCGGAGGCCGAGCTGCGCCGCATCGACGTGTGTTGGTCGGTCGCGGCCGGCCTGTCTCTCGTCGATCCGGTGCAGTGCACGAACTTCCAGGCGCGACACACGCTGCTGGCGCTCGCGGCCGGCGAGCAATCGCGCATCGCGCGCGCGTTGGGCGTCGAGGCGGCGTTCGTCGCGCTCGGCGGCCACAAGAAACTCGCACGCGCCGAGCGCCTGGTCGACGCGGCGCGCGCGGCGGCCAACGCCAGCGGCGACCCCCACGCAGTGGGCATGACGCAATCGTGCGCCGGCATGGTGGCGTTCTTGTGCGGCGACGTACGGCGGGCGCGGGCCTACTGCGAGCCCGCCGAGGAGATCCTGCGGGTGCGCTGCACCGGTGCGCTGTGGGAGCTGATGTCGACGCAGGTGTTCACGATGTGGGCTCTGTTCTTCCTCGGCGAGCTGCGCGAACTCGCTCGCCGCGTGCCGGCGATCCTGGCCGAGGCGCTGGACCGGGGCGACCTGTACGCATCGGCGGACCTGCGCATGGGGATCGCGAGCTTCGCGTGGCTGGTCGACGACGCGCCGGACGAGGCGGAGCGCCAAATCGACGAGGCGATCGCGCCGTGGTCGCAGAAGGGCTACCACCTGCAGCACTACTACGAGCTGATCGCGCGCGCGCACATCGATCTGTACCGGGGCGAGCCGGACCGCGCGTGGCGTCGGGTCGAGGAGGGCTGGCGACCGTTCGCGAGGTCGCTGCACCTGCGGATCGAACAGGTGCGGATCGAGGCGGTGCACCTGCGCGGTCGGTGCGCGCTCGCGGCGGCGGCGGCCGCGGCGGGCGAGGTGGAGCGCGCGCGGCTGCTGCGCGAGGTGCTGCGCATCGCGCGCCGGCTGTCGCGGGAGGCGCCGACGTGGGCGGGGGGCTGCGCGGCGCTGTTGCGCGCGGGGGTGCACCACCTGCGCGGCGAGACGGGTGAGGCGGCGACGGAGCTGCGCAAGGCGATCGCGGCGTTCGACCAGTCGGGGCACGGCGTGTTCGGGCAGGCTGCGCGCGCGCGGCTCGCGACGGTGCAGCCGAGCATGGCGACGGTGGAGCGGGCGGCGTTCGAGGAGTGGTGCGCGCGGCAGCGGCTGCCGCGGCCGGAGCGAATCGTTGCGGTGTTGGTGCCGGGCTTCGACTGAGGGATGCGCGCGCGGGCGGGGCCGGCGGGCGCGCGAT
>RFGE01000061.1 GCA_003696105.1 Deltaproteobacteria bacterium
ATGCGGCGGTTCGGACGAAGTCTTGCCGCCGCGCGCCGATGCCGGCGGACCGCCGCGCGCCGACGCCGGGCGGTCCGAGACCGATGCGGGCGACGACGGCTTGCCGAGGTCCGAGCCGGCCGCGTGCCGCTTCGCCATCCCGCCGGCGCTCGGGTTGACCGAGGGCGACGACTATGCGTGCGGCGACCTGGCCGTGCGCGAGAACCGCGGCGCCGGTACGGGAGTGATCCGCGTCCACTATCTGCGCGTGTTCGGTGCGGCGGCCGGCCGCGCCGCGATCTACCTCGACGGCGGTCCCGGCGGCAGCGGCGACTCGATCCTCGCGTGGCTCGCATATGTGCCGGGCTTGCTCGACGGGCTGCGTGCGCAGGGCGATTTCCTCGTGCTGGCCCAGCGCGGCACGCGCTACGCCCTACCGGCGCTCGACTGCGAAGACCTCGCCGAGTGCGTCGACGGCGTCGGCGCCGAGGTCGACTTGACCGCGTTCAACACCGCGTACAACGCGGACGACGTCGACGACCTGCGAGCCGCGCTCGGCTACGAGCAGCTCGACGTGTACGGCATCTCGTACGGGTCGCGGCTCGGGCTCGAGGTCTTGCGCCGTCACCCGGACCGCGTGCGGTCGGCGTGGCTGGGCGGGCTGGTGCCGGCGCAAGTGGACTGGATGGCAGCGGTGCCCGCGTCGTTCACCAGCGGGCTGCGCGCGCTCGACGCCGCGTGCGCGGCCGACGCGGCCTGTGCCGAGGCGTTCGGCGCGCTCGAGCCGGCGCTCGCCGCCAGCCTCGACGATCTCGACGACGAGCCGGTCGCGTTCGACTACGGCGGGATGAGCTATGAACTCGACGGGTCGACGTGGGCGTCCCTGCTGTTTCGGGCGCTGTACGCGCGCAGTGCGTATGCGTGGCTGCCGCTCGCGATTCACGACCTCGCCGAACGGCGGACCGATCGCGTCGCGGAGCTGCTCGCCGCGTTGCTCGACCGATCCGGCGGCGGCGTGTCGCTCGGCCTGTACTACGCCGTCGTATGTGGTGAGCTGTTCAACCCGCCGGACCCGGACGCGCCGGACCGGGCCAACGCCGCGGTACCGGCCGCGATCCGCTCGCGGTTCGAGGGAACTTGGTATGCGTTCGCCGACGCGTGCGACGCGTGGCCGAAACACGATATGGCGGCCGCGTTGGCCGCGCCGGTGGCGTTCGATGGCCCCGTGCTGCTGGCCAGCGGCGCCATCGACCCGATCACGCCGCCGGCGTTCGGCGACCTGGCTGCACAGACGCTGGCCGGTGCGACGCACGTCGTGTTCGCGGGCTCCGGCCACGGCGCGTCGTTGCAGACGCCGTGCGGCAATGACATGCTGGTCGCGTTCTTTGCCGACCCGAGCGCGCCTCCGGCGACGGACTGCGCAAACTCGATCACTATCGACTTCGTGATCCCGGGCGCGACGGCCCGCCGGGCCGTGCCGCGCCAGCGCATCCGCGCCGAGCTGCGGCGCGCGCCGATGCCACCGCAGGTGGTCGACGCGCTGCGCCGCGCGCGCCGGTCCCACTGACCGCGTTCGGCTCCCGCTATGCAGTCTGCTTTGCGGCGGCGCGGTCCTTGTGCAGCCGCAGGATGTCCGCCGCCGTCTCCTCGATCGCCTTGTTGGTCACGTCGATGACCGGCCACTCGGGATGGCGGCGGAAGATCTCGCGCGAGTACTCGATCTCGCGCTCGATGTGGTCGAGCATGCCGTAGCTCGAGTCCTCCGGCATGCCGAGGTGCTTGAGGCGCGCCTTGCGGATGCGGACCAGCGCCTGCGCCTGAATGATCAGGCCGTAGATGCGGTTCTGATCGCAGCGTTCCAGGTCCTCGGGCGGATCGACGCCGAGCACGATCGGCACGTTGGCCACGCGCAGGCCCTTTTGCGCGAGGTAGGTCGAAAGCGGGGTCTTGGACGTGCGTGAGATCCCGACGAGCACGAGGTCGGCCTTCGGCAGGTTGCGCGGCTCTGCCCCGTCGTCGTTTTTCACCGTGAACTCGACCGCCTCGATGCGGCGGAAGTAGTCCTCGCCGATCGTGTGCAGCAGGCCGGGCACCCCGGATGGCCGTTTCGACAAAAACGCCGACAACTTCGCCATCAACGCGCCGATCAGGTCGACGGACTCGACGTTGTGGCGGTCGAGCAGGCGAAACAGCATGTCCCGGGCGGACTCGCTCACGACCGTGTAGACGACCAGCGCGTGCAACTCCGCGGCGCGCTCGACGATGCGCTCCATTTCGGTCTCGAGCCGCACCCGCGAGTACAGCCGCACGTTGACCGGGACGTCGCCGTATTGCAGCAGCGCGGCGCGGACGATGCGCTCGGCGGTTTCGCCGGTTGCGTCGCTGATGACCATGATGTGCTTCATGCGCCGGTCCGATTAGAGCCGACGTCGCGGCGGCTGTCCACCACACGAGGGCATTCGGGATCGGGCGCGCGGGGATCGCCGGCGACGTGGGCCGACACGACGGCGCAGCCGCCGCGACACAGCTCGAGGTAGTCGCACGACCGGCACGGCTCGGCGGCGTCGGCGCGCCAGCTGCGAAACGTGCCGAACGCGCCCGGTTCGGTCCAGTAGGTCGGCAGTCGGTCGACGCGAGGTCGCGCGGGGGGCGGATCCGCGAAGCTGCACGCGGTCACCGCGCCGGACGCCTTGGCGCCGACGAGGAAGTCGCCGCCGGTGCATCCGTACACGGCGAGCTGCGCCAACAGCCGCGGCGATGGCCGGTGGTGCGCGATCATCGGGGTGTAGGAGCAGTCGAGCCGGGCGCGCACGCGGTGGCGGCGGCACGCGGCGAGCACGGCGGGCAACAGCGCGCGGTGTTGGGCGTCGGTGCAGGTCATCGCCGCGAACGCGGCGCGACCGCGGCCGGCCGGCTTGAACCGGAGCAGCTCCACCTCGTTGAGCCGGCGGCGGCGCGCGTAGGCGAACAGCGCGTCGATCTCGGCGAAGTTGTGACGGGTGACCACGACGTTGATGCCGACCTCGCGCTTGACGGCGCGCAGTCGCCGCACGGCCGCGTCGGCGCGGGCGAACCCGTCGAACCCGCGCACGGCGGCGTAGCGGTCGCGCAGGCCGTCCACCGACACGTTGATCTGGCCGAACAGGTGCGCGCAGGCGACGACGTTGTCGACGCCGCTGAGCCCGCTCGTGGTGAGATTGGGCACCAGTCCGCGCGCGCGCGCGTGCGCCGCCAGGTCGGCGAGCCACGGCAGGTCCGCGCTCTCACCGCCGCCGAGCGCGAGATGAAACACGCCCATGTCGGCCAGCACGTCCACCGCGCGTTTCCAGGCGTCGAGGCCCCACTCGCCGGCGGCGCCCGCGGGCGTCGCGCCGGTGTAGCAGCCGGTGCAGCCGGCGCCGCAGCGATTCGTGATCTGAAGGTGCGCCTCGAGCGGCGCCGACAGCGGCGAGCGGCCGACCGCGCCGTCGTCGCGCGGGTCGGCCCACAGCGGTCCGCCGTCGATGCCGATGCGGCGCGCGAACGCGCGGTCGACGAACACGAGCGCGCGCGGCCGGACGAGCTGCGCGATGGCGCCGAACCGCTCGGCGCGCGCGCGGCGCGGCGCGGCGGGCCGGCGCCGCCGCAGGCGGCTACGAAGCGCGGCGAGCATCCCGGCCGCGGCGCAGGCGCAACAGGGCGCCCACGACGGGCGTCGCGAGCGCCACGGCGGCCGCGCCGAACAACAAGAAGGTGACGTCGACGCCGAGGCTCGACGAGTTGGGATTGAGGCCCCATTTGACGGCCAACACGCGCCCGCTGCGCCGCATGGCGCCAGTGTAGCGCAACCCGGTCAATGGGCCGGGCCGAAGCGCACGGTGCGCGCGATCAGTTCGAGCAGGTGAGTGCGGTGCAGTGCGATGTAGATCGCGGCGGCGACCGCGATCGCTGACAGCGCCGCGTGCGCGATGGCGCGCGCGGGGGCGCGGTCGACGGAGAGTCCGGCGCCGCTGAGCCACGCGGCGGCGATGCCGATGCCGAGGATGGTGGCGGTGGCGGGGGCGAGCGCCTCGTGGCCGGTGAGCGCGAATGCGACGAGCGCCGCGGCGACCGGAATGAGATAGATCGCCTCGGTCGGCGGTCTGCGCAGCGCCGCGAGCGCGGCGCGCCACGAGCCGGCGGCCTGGCGGACCGACGCGAGCAGCGTGGCGAGCGAGAGGGCGAGCGCCGCGACCGCTGCTCGGTACCAGCGCCGCTCGGCGGCCGCTCGATCGAGGCGGTCTTGCGCGGCCTGGCGAGCGCGCAGTCGCGCCGAGTCGCCGTCGTCGCGCATGCGTGCGATGCGATCGCGCGCCGTCGCGAAGTCGCCGCGCGCGATCGCCACCTCGGCCGCCCCGCGCAGCGCCTCGAACGCCTCCGGCCGATCCGGCCACTGCCGGGCGACGTCGTCGTAGCGCCTGGCCGCGCACGCGAGATCGCCGCTTCGCTCGCACACGCGCGCCGCCCACAGCGCCGCGCGCGGCGCGCCGGGCCAGTCGGGGTACTCGGCCAGCAACGCGTCGACGGCGGCGATCGACGCCGCGTCCCCCTGCTGCGGGTAGGCTTGCACGATCGCGTTGAACCGGGCCAGCGCGCGGGCGCCGCCGCCGTCCGGACCGAGGTCGGCGCGCACGGCATCCGCCCGCCGGCGCGCCGCGAGCGCGAGTCGGCTGGTCGGGTAGTCGCGGGCGAGCCGCTCGTACAGGGCGAGCGCGCGCGCGGGATCGCCGAGGCGGGATTCGTACAGCTTCGCCGCTTCGTACACCGCATCGTCCGCCTGGGCCGCGCCGGGGAACCGGTCGGCCACCGCCTCGAACGCGGCGGCTGCTGCGGCCGCGTCGGATTCCGCGAGCAGGTCGACGGCGGCGTCGAACGCGGCGGCCGCGCCGGACGCATCTGCGCGCGGCGGGGCGACGCCGGCGTCGTGCGGGGGCCGGCTGCCGCTCGCGTACGCCCGCTCCGGCGCGCGGCCGAGCGCGGCCCACGCCACGGCGGCGACAGCGCATGCGGCGGCGCGCGGTGGCATCATTCGCCCCGCTGGATACCGAGCGCGCGCAGCTTCTTGTGCAAGTTCGTCCGCTCGATCCCGAGCGCTTGCGCCGTGCGCGAGATGTTCCAGTCGAACTCGTCGAGCTTGTGGCGAATGTACGCCCTCTCCATGTGCTCGCGAAACTCGCGCAGCGACATCGCGCCATAGTTCGCCATGTCGAACTCGCCGCCGGCGGCAGGCGCCGCCGCGACGGGCCGCTGTCCCGACAGGATGTAGTCGGGCAGATCGTGCTCGCCGATTTCGTCGTCGCTCATGATGACGAGCCGCTCGACGACGTTGCGCAGCTCGCGGACGTTGCCGGGCCAATGATAGGCGCGCAGGCGGTCGATCACCTCCGGCCGCACGCGCTTGGGCCGAAATCCGTTTTCCTCGCAACATTCCCGCACGAACGCCTCGACCAACAGCGGGATGTCCTCGAGGCGCTCGCGCAGCGCGGGCGACCGGATCGGCACGACGTTGAGGCGAAAGTACAGGTCTTCGCGGAACGTGCCGTCTTCGACCGCTCGTTGCAGATCTTTATTGGTTGCGGCGACGACGCGGCAGTCCGTCTTCAGCGTCTGCTCGCCGCCGACCCGAGCGAACTCGCCGGTCTGCAGCACGCGCAAGACCTTCGCCTGCGCCGGCAACGACATGTCGCCGATTTCGTCGAGAAACAGGGTGCCGCCGTCGGCGACCTCGAACAGCCCGCGCTTTTTCGCGATCGCGCCGGTGAACGCGCCGCGCTCGTGACCGAACAGTTCGCTCTCGATCAGCTCCGGCGGAATCGCCGCGCAGTTGACCTTGACGAACTCGCCGCCGGCTACCGGGCTGTTGCGGTGGATGGCGCGGGCGATCAACTCCTTGCCGGTGCCGCTTTCGCCGGTGATCAGCACGCGGCTGCGCGTCGGCGCGACCTTGGCGATCTGGCGGCGCACGGCCTGCATCGCCGGCGACGTGCCGAGCATCTCGTAGCGCGCGTCGACGGTCGCTCGCAGGCGGTTGACCTCGAGCGCCATGCGCCGGCGGTCGATCGCGTTGCGAACGGTGATCACGACGTGGCTGCGGTCGAGCGGCTTCTCGAGAAAATCGAACGCGCCGATGCGCGTGGACTGAACCGCGTCTTCGATCGTCGCATGGCCCGAGATCATGATGACCGGGATGTCCGGGTCGAAGCCGTTGTGCGCTCCGTCGGGGCCGCGCGACTTCATGCGTTCGAGCAAGTCGATGCCGTTGTCGTCGCCGAGCTTCACGTCGAGAAGTACGGCGTCGATGCGGCGAGGGCCGCGCAGGTGGCGCTCCGCCTCGGCGGCGTCGGCGGCTTCGAGCGCGACATAGCCCTCGCCCTCGAGCACCATGCGAAGCGTGCGGCGGATGTTTCGCTCGTCGTCCACGATCAGGACGACCGGGTCCGAGTCAGTCACGGTCGGCATCTCCTCGGTTTGCGCGGGCGGCGCGGGCGGTGGGATCGTGGCGCGCGCGCCGCGCCGTGTACAGGGCCGCGGCGACGAGCGCGGCGCCGGCGGCGATCCACCCCCATCGGCCGGCGCTCGGGGCCGGCGGCGGCGCGCGGTACAGCGGCGCGGCGGGCGCGTCCGCGGCCGCCACGGCCGGGGCGGTCGCCGGCGCGAGCGCGGGGGGCGGCGCGGGCGGCGGCGATGCGGTGGTCGCCGGGGGCGGTATCGGCGGCAGCGGCTTCCGGTTCGCCGCGAGCGGCTCCACGGCGGCAAGCGCCGCGTCGCAGCGCGGTCCGTACGCTGCGTCGTCGGCTTCAGCGACCACGCACTCGGCGCGCACTTGCCGCGCGCGGCCGTCGGAATCGATCCACAGCCACGCGCGCACGCGGGTGATCGTCTCGTTGCTGGCATGGCGCCACACCAGCGCCGCGGTCACCACGTCGCGGTCGGCCCGTTCGCGGTACGACACGGTCTCGCCGGCGGCGATCGGGGACGTCGGGTCGGCGGGCGCGGCGCGGATTTCGTCGAGACCGGCGCGGATCGCCGCCGTCGGGTTCTCGGCGGGTTCGGCGGCGCGGATGTCGAACACGTACACTGCATAGCGGCCGCGGGCGACGAACGCGCGCGCGGTCACCCGGGCAGCGCCGCCGAAGTGACGCTGCGCACCGACGGTGGCGGCGAGCGTATCCGCGAGCGCGGGCTGGTCGATCGCGTCGGCGGGCGGGGTGAACGTGTAGCCGGGGGCGGCGATGCGCGCCGCGGCGATCAGAACGTGGACCAGAACTGCTCGCATTGGGCGGCGGACCGCGCGCGGTCGCGCGGATTGAAGGCGCACGCGGCCGCAGTGACGCGCAGGTGACCATCGGCGGCCAACTCGGCGCGCACGCGCACGCGCCCGCGCAGCGATCCGAGTTCGATGTCGGCGGTCGACTCGTTGCGGTCGGTGCGCGCGCCGCCGATCCGCGCGCCGCGCCGCGACAGCTCCGCGGCGAACGCGGCGTGCGCGTCTGCGATCGCCGCGGCGGGATCCGCGATCGGTCCCGGCACCGCGACCGTGTCGACGACCGCGAAGCAGCCGGATGCGGGGTCGCCCCACGCGCGCGCCTCGGCGTCGGCCACGAGGGACGCCCCCCGCGCCGCGCCGGTGTGGGCGCCGGTGGCGGCCGCCACCAGCTCGGGAAGCGGCTGCCAGCTGGCGGCCGGCGCGATGGCCGCGGCGGCCGCCGCCGCGACGCCTGCCGCGACGGCCGCCACCATCGCCGTCACGGCGCGACCCACCACACCTCCTGGCCGAGGTCGACGCCGAGGGCCGCGCGCGTCGCGTCGTCGATGCGCACGTCGTCGGTGCCGGGCGTGACGGAAAACCGCCCGCAGGCCGCGCGGAACCCGGTGTCGCCCTCCACCGCAACGATGCCCCACGGCGCGTCGTCCGCCGGGGAGGTCGCGGCGCGACCGCGGATCGCGTTGTCGACCAGCGTGATCTGATCGGTATCCGCGAAAAAGTGCGGGCCGCCGTCGAATGGATCGATCTGCTCCGCGTACTCGAAGCCGATGCGCCGCAGCATCTTTTCGACGCCGCGCTGAGCGGGTCCGACCTGGCCGATGATCGAGCGCGCGCGTTCCGGCAGCATGCTCGTGTAGATCAGCTCGTGCGGAAACAATGCCTGGATGAACTCCTTGTTGTCCTTCGACAGCAGGTCGGCCTCCTGGTACGACAGCCCGGTGAAGTGGTAACCGAGGCTGTTCCACAGCGCGCTCGTGCCGTCCGGTTCCAGCGGGGGCAACAGCTCGGACAGCACCTGGTCCTGGAACACGTCGCGATGCATCGCGATGAACAGGAACCGGACGTACGACAGGAACTTGCCGAGTGACTCGGGCCGGCCGCGGTAGTCCGGCAGCAGGATCAGCCCGCCGATCTCCGTCGGCCCGTCGTAGTTGTAGCCGATGCGCAGGCATTGGTGGACGAAGTATCGGTCGAGCGTCACCGAGTAGCGCTCCTCGTGCACGACGCGGAAGAACACGTGGGGCGCGCGGCGCGTGCCGTGTTTGGCGTGGATCATCGACGTGCCGACCACGCGGCGGGCGCCCGTGTCCTCGAGGACGAACAGGTATTCGCGCTCGACCCGGTCGAGGTCGCCGGAAAACGACCGCTCGGACGTGGCGACGATGCGCTCGATGTGCCGGCGGTCGGCCGGGAGGTTCATCGTGTCCAGGTGGTGCGCGACGGCGACAATCTGGTCGATATCGTTTTGAAACGATTGACGAATTACGAACACGCGGCCTCCTTTGGCCGCCAGCCTAGCACGGCCGTGCGCCGGGCGCGCGGAGCCGCTCGCGCGCACCGGACCGGTCAGCGCGGACCCGCCGCGCGCGCCGCGGTCGCGCGCCCCGTGTCGCCCGGAATCGTCGCGGCCAGCCGCATTGCCAGCTCCGCGGCGTCGGCGCCCGCGTCGCGCAGCCACGCCGCCAGGCCGGGCGCGAGCTGTTCGCGCGCGACGTCGACGTAGGAAATGATGCGGATCGGCCGCAGTCCGGCGCGCAGCCGCCGCTCGTTCTCGCGGTCGATCCAGTCGAGGATGAGCGGCAGCGCCCGCGCGGTGACCGCTTTGGTGTCGTGCATCAGCAGGACGCCGCGGCCGTCGAGCGCGCGCAGCTTGCGCTCGACGTAGGCGAGCGTGAGGTTCAGGTCGTGGTGCTCCCACTCGTGCGGGTCCATGTCCCAGTGAAAGTGCGTGAGGCCCCGCGCCGCCAGCATCGCGCGGACGCGATCGCACTTGGCCCCGTACGGCGCGCGGAACCAGCGCAGCGGCATGCCGAGCAGGTCGCGGAACATGCGGGCGTTTTCGTCGATCTCGAACGCGGCCCGCTCGCGCGGCCCGGCGCACAGCTGCGCGTGATGGATGGTGTGGTTGCCGACGAGGTGGCCCTCGCGCACGGCGCGGCGAGCGATCTGCCGCCGCGCGTCGACGCCCCGGCGGTCGCCGGTGATCCGGCGGCCGACCCAGAAGAACACGGCGTGCAGGCCGCGCCGTTTCAACTCGTCGAGGATCTGCGGCGTGTACTCCTCGTGGGGCCCGTCGTCGAACGTGAGCAGCAGTTCGGGGTCGCCGCTGGCCGACGGTCCCGCGGCCGGCTGCGGCCACGGCGCCCCGGCGCGCGCGACGGCGGCCAGCGCCAATACGGACAGGACGGCGGTCGACGCGAACGGGCGCACGAGATCTCGATTTTCCTATAAATGCGCGGAGCGGGGAAAGTTCTCGGCCGCGCAGTCGCGTGGCAAGTCGGCGAGCGGCGCGCCGGTCCACCCGCCGGCGCGTTCGAGCGCAGGCGCCCGCGCCCCGGCGCGCTCCGCGCGCATCCGGCGCTACCGCACCGCTCAGAACGGGATGTCGTCGTCCGGGCTGCCGCCGCCGAAGCCGCCGTTGTCGTAGGGCCCGTCCGGCTCCGGGGGAGGCGGGAAGTCTCCGCCGCCGCCGCCGCCGCGCCCGCCGCCGCCGAGGAACTGCACGTCGGTGGCGACGATCTCCGTCGTGTAGCGCTTGTTGCCGTCCTTGTCTTCCCACGACCGCGTGCGCAGCCGGCCCTCGACGTAGCACTGCCGCCCCTTGGACAGGTACTTGGCGCACAGCTCGGCGCGCTTGCCCCACACCACGACGCGATGCCACTCGGTGCGCTCCTGGCGCTGGCCCTGCTTGTCGGTCCAGCTCTCGTTGGTGGCGATGCGCATCTCGCACACCCCCGCGCCGCTGGGGGTGTAGCGCATGTCGGGGTCGGCCCCGAGATTTCCGATGAGGATGACTTTGTTGACGCCGCCGGCCATGGGGTGCCTCCGTTCTCGTGTCGCCGACGCTAGCACGGTCGTGTGACAGCGGCACCGCCGGGTGGCGGGCCGCCGCGAAACTCCGGCCGAACTCTGGTAAGAAGCCGCCGATGTACCGCCATTTGCGCGTAGCCGTGGTGATGCCGGCGTTCAACGAGGAGCGCTCGATCGAGGCCGCGGTCGCCTCGGTGCCCGCGTACGTGGACCGCATCGTCGTGGTGGACGATGCGTCGCGCGACGCCACGGCCGCCGTCGCCGGGCGCCGCGGCGGCCCGCGCGTCGAGATCGTCCGCCACGGCGCCAACCGCGGCGTCGGCGCGGCGATCGCGACCGGCTACCGGCGCGCGCTGGCCCACGGCGACGACGTCGTCGCGGTGATGGCCGGCGACGGCCAGATGGACCCGGCCGACTTGCCGCGCCTGCTCGACCCGATCGTCGACGGCGCCGCCGACTACGTCAAGGGCAATCGGTTCGCCCACCCGGACGTGTGGCGCGAGATGCCGGTGTCGCGACTGGTCGGCAACATCGCGCTGTCGTTCGCCACCAAGGTGACGAGCGGCTACTGGCGCGTGTTCGACTCGCAGTGCGGCTACACGGCGATCTCGCGGCGCGCGCTCGCCGCGCTCGACCTGGATCGACTGTTTCCGCGATACGGCTATCCCAACGATCTGCTCGCGCGGCTGCACGCGTGCGGCGCGCGCGTCGTCGACGTGCCCGTGCGGCCGGTGTACGGCCCCGCGTGGCGCAGCGGCTTGCGACCGCGCCACGTCGTGTATCCGATCTCGTTCGTATTGATGCGGTCGTGGGCGCAGCGAGTCGCGCGGCCGGCGGCGCGGCGCGCGCTGGCCGAGCCGCCGGCGCCGTGATGCGGATCGGCGTCGTCACCACGTCGTTTCCGCGCGGCCCGGACGACTGGGCGGGCGGCTTCGTCGCCGGCCACGTCAGTTGGTTGCGGTCGCAAGGAATCGACGTCGACGTGGTGGCCGCCGGCGACGGGCCGGGGCGCGTGGCGCCGGGGGCCGCGCTGTTTTACGGCGAGGGCGCGCCCGACCGGCTCGCGCGCGACCGCCGCGCGTGGCGGTGGGCGGCGCTGTGGTCGGCTGCGCTGGCGGCCGAGGTGCGCCGGCGCGCGCGCTCCTGGGACGCCGCCGTCGCCCACTGGCTCGTGCCGTGCGGCGCGGTCGCCGCCGCCCTGGTGCGGCGGCCGCTCGTCGCCGTCGCGCACTCGGGCGACGTCCACCTGCTCGCGCGCACTCGCCTGGCGGCGCCGGTCGCCGCGCTGCTGGCGCGCGCCGGTGCGCGCGTCGTGTTCGCGGCGCCGGCCGTGCGCGCGCGGTTCGAGGCGGCCGCCGGGCGCGCGGCGCGCGGGCTCGACGCCGGCGTCACGCCGATGGGAATCGACGCGCGCCGGTTCGCGGCGCTGCCGCGGAGGCCGCGCCGCGGCGACACCGTGCTGTTCGTCGGCCGCCTCGTGCCGGTCAAGGGGGTCGACGTGCTGGTCGACGCGTTCGCCCGCGTTCGCGCGGACGCGCGCCTCGTGATCGCCGGCGACGGCCCGGAGGCGGCGCGCCTGCGGGCGGCGGCCGGGCCGCGCGTCGAGTTCGCCGGCGAGGTGCGCGGCGCCGCGCGCGATCGGCTGCTCGCGGCGGCCGACGTGGTCGTGGTGCCGTCGGTCGAGGTCGAGGGCGGCCGCAGCGAGGGCACGCCGGTCGTCGCCCTCGAGGCGATGGCGGCGGGCGTGCCGGTGGTCGCGACGCGCGCGGGCGGCCTCGCGGACCTGCCCGGGGACGTGGTCGATCGCGTGCCGCCGAGCTGCCCGATCGCGCTCGCGGCGGCGATCGAGCGCGGCCTCGCCGGCGACCCCGCGCGGGTGGCGCGCGCGCGCCGGTTCGCGCTGGCGCACGACTGGTCGGCGGTCGGGCCGCGCCTGGTACCGCCCGCGATCGCGGCTCGCCTCGCGGGGCCGCCGGGCGGGCCGCGGTGACGGAACCCACCGAAATGAGGGGGATTCCACGCTGCCGCAGTGCGTAATGCGCTACGCGCGCGCCGCGTAGGTGCGCGCCGGACTACGCATCCCAGGCCCCGGGGAGTCCCCGG